>NZ_JAUBVE010000024.1:41654-79053 GCF_036705715.1 Microcoleus sp. AT3-D2
AAAATAGCTCAGTGCCAGGTTAATAATAAATTAAAGCTCTTTTCCCGCAACAACGGAAAAGGGCTTTAGTTTTTTGGGGATTTATTTCATGTAGAGCCTGTAACTTCATCAAGAAATATTTTGACAAGCTTTACGCTATCCAATGCCATTGTGTTCTCATCTATCCATCGATTATCTTGTATTGAAACTTGCAGAGTCTTGCCTGGTCTTAGTATGCTACTGATGCTTGAAACCACTGCTTTATTTTTGCCTGCGGGTTTATTTAACTGCTTCAAATCATTCTTCGTTAATTGATTAGTATCAATACCAGCAACATAGTCAGTAGCAAGAAAGAATAGATTGGGATAGTTTAACTTTGCACATTCTAACAAAATATCTTCTAAAGTTCCTGAGTCACTGTTATTGGGCGCGATAAAAATCCCGCATCGAGGGGAACCTTTCGCCACTTCCCCCAGTATCAAAGGTAAAGACAAACCAAGTCGAGACAACTCAGGAATTAGTTTATCGAATCTTTGTTGAGGTGTTTCGATATCATCAGCATCTAGAAAAATACCAATCCCAAAAATTTCTGAAGATGGCACTATAGCAAGGCTTTCCTCGATCGTATTTGATAAGCCTGTGATTCCAGTAGCACTATGCAAAGCAACTGATAGCTCTGCATTTTGCAAAAAGATTGGAACGGGTACGCGCTTCATCAAGTCACCATTTATGGGGAATGTTTTAGGTACTAATGGTTCCCAAAATGAGTCGAGTTTAGATAAAAGAGTAACTCGTTTTAAACCGTAAAATTTGAGAAAGCAAATCAAGAATTCAATATCTTGAGGACCTTCTGCAACTATGTAACAGTACCTAACCATAATCACCTCACATCCAGTCCACGCTCTGAGCGCAACCTATGTAACAAATTACCAGAAAACCTCTGGGGTGCTTGTCCATTATGGTTTAGCCGAAAAGCTACAACATCTTCTGTAGCAATTTCAGGCTGTAGCATTGCATCAATAGCTTCAAGACTATGGGTGGTTACAAAAAGCTGTATTTCTCGGCGGCGACAGGTTTCAATCAGCCAAGAAAATACGCTACCAAGAGCTGAAACATGGATAGATGTCTCGATTTCATCAATTAGCAGTACACCATTAGCTGTTGTCAACAATGTAAGAGCAATAATTAATGTTCGCTTCAATCCATCGCCAAATACATATAGAGGAGTCAAACCCAGCTCTTTATGTTTTATGTAAATAGTTGGTGTAGCGGTTGGCGAAAGTATTTGAATATCAAGAATGTTATCATCAAACGATTGCATCAGTTCTAATAATTCATTTTTACCATCTTCTTGTTGCAAGATGATTCGTGAAAGGTGCTCTAAAATTGGCTCTGAAGAAGAATAGGAAGGAAAAATAGTTGCATTTTTAACGATTGGTTTATTGCGTCGGCGCTGGACAAATCGCTCGTTTTCCCAAAACTGAAATATTTCACTTTTTAGCTCAGAAGGAAATAAACTAAGTTGGCCTAAACTAATTTTTCCTGGAACTAAGTTGAGTACAATTTCTAATTCTAGGCCTGCTCTAACTGAGTCAATTTCAGAAGAAGAGACATCTTCTTCGGCAGAAGATATATCTTCTTCAAATCTGTTTTGATTGTTTTTTTCTACTCCACTCCCATAAATTTCTCCAAGCTTTGCTCTCAATTCATGTATGGGTGCATTCCCATTTACTTCTATCAGAATTTCAGCTTGATAAAATTCGTCGTTAGAATCAGTTATTTTTTGAGAAAAAATCCATTTCAACGCCTCGATGTTTGGTCGAAGTGTCATTAGTTGCGATCGGCCGAGATATAATCTGCGTTGTGAAACTTCAAGCCACTGAAATGGATCGAGTGGATTGCAGAGAATGGAAACAGCTTCAAGGATGCTAGTTTTTCCTGCATTGTTATCGCCGACAAAAATATTCACCTGTCCTAGTTGAGACAGATTTACTAATTTAAGGGCGCGATAGCCATTGATTTGTAAACGGTCAAATACCTGAGACATGGGAATTGGCTATAATAGCCTGGTTATTTTAACAGAATCATCACAGGCGATCGCCCTTATTGTAGCAGTCAAGAGTGGGCTTTACCGTTATTGAGAAAATGAAGGATTGCTGCATCCCCTAAACCCTTTGTAGCAATTGTACTAGCTCCCGCAGACAGCACGCTGCCGAAACCAGGTATGAACTTCAAAGCGATATCAGCGATGCCCACCATTCCAGCATTTGCACCAGCAGCTACTCCCCCAGTTACCACAAAATCTTTGACTGTTTGTTCCGAAAACTCCCGACCACTGAGCCAACCGATATACATCACCATAAAAGTTTGAATAGCCACAACCACTGTTATTGCTGCACCAGGTATCGGGTTTGCGGAGACAACGCCACTCAATCCAGAACAGGCTGCAACAACTGTATTAGCAGCAGTGAGTTGAAACTCTGCAAGGTGTGCCATTCGTGCGAAAGAGCTGCGTGTTTCTCTTGGCGTATATTTGATCATTGTTTCAACTAATTTAGTGATATTCCATCGGTAGTCCTCGTCAGGAAGTATCAAGCCATTTCTGCCATCTTCATACTCAGCATATGCAACGGTTGGAACAACTTCTTTTATATGAAAACGCAACTTCTCCCGCTGTTGTAAATAACCATAAAAAGATTTAACTTGTGCGTCAATATTGCGATTTTTTCTCTCGTCATTTGTGGACTAAGTAAGCTTTGGAGGAGCTACTTGATCACACTGGGTTAAAACTCCTATCATGGGCAAATCACGTTTATACTTGTTCTTAATTTCCGTGAGAATCAATGTACAAATATCAATATCTTTTTGACTACCAGCATGAACTTCTGTCGCCTTGCATATCAAAAGAACAACATCTGGACACTCTTTGTTTACAGCTTGCATGATGCTGTCAAATGGATCTTTTGCTGAATCGGCTTGCCTCGGAGCTTCTGCTTCCTGTAAACCGCGTGTGTCCAGAATATGTAGTAAATCAACGCCGTCATGATAATAATCTTTCCATTCAGCCTTGCCTGTCTCTGGCTTTGTATCACTCACTTTTGCAACTCTTAACCCGCATATTGCATTAATTAAGGATGATTTACCAGATCTAGATCGACCAATTACCATGATCCTTGGCGGTCGTAGTCCTTGCATAGCAGAGCGTAAAGTGTTCAGTTTCTCTTGAATGTCGCCTTTAAGTGGAACAATGCTGGGGAGATTATCAACGATTTTGAGGATTTCTGTTACTAAAGCTTCATTGCGGTTAATCGCCTTATTTGTCTCGTCAGAAGCAGGCATATTCAAACTCCCAGTTTAGATAGTAATTAGGTGTGAAGCCTTGATAGCAATAATCAAGCGGAAAATCTGATTTTTAGTTTATCAGGTTCGTTCTCAATCAATACTCCGGACAGTCTTTGAGACAGAGGCTGAAACCCTCATTCTACCGCTAGCACTTGACCTCACTGAGAAGGCTGAAACCCGCACTATGCCGCTAGTGACTGAAAACTGTCCGGACTATTGCTCAATTAGCAAGGCAAATATTGTATTTTCATTTATTATGACCATACCCGCTGAAGGTCATAGGCATCAAAAGCCACATCGCGACTAACCAAAACCAGGGAATGATTAATCGCCTGTGCTACCAGAATGCGATCGAAAGGATCTCGATGATGCAGCGGTAAGTTAAGATAGCACTCTGTATCCGAGAATGTGATGGGCAAAACCTCTATTTTTAGTTGTTGCAACACTTCCTCTAACTCAGAGAATGAGTTTTGCAAGCTAAGTTTTCCTAAACCAAGCTTAATGGAAATTTCCCATAAGCTGGCGATACTCACCCTGAGAGTGTTACTTGGATCTTCAATAATTTCTGCTGCTTTAGAACTTAAATTTTTACTGTCTTCCAAGTACCAGAGAAGAGTATGGGTATCCAGTAGAATATTCATGTTCACATATAATCCTTTAAATCTTCGAGAGGTTCATCAAAATCATCAGACATCCAGATTTTACCTTTCCAAATACCAAGTCCGCCTCGCTTGGCAGCTTTTTCCGTTTTAGGAGGCTCTTGGGCGTATCGGTTCACCAAAAATTCTATATAGTCAAGAACGGCCTGTTTGACAGATTCAGGTAATTTTTCGAGATTTTTTAAGATGGCGGTTTCTATCATCATTTTTTACTCTCCTTTAAATTCAAGATTAACTATATCAAAGCATTAGCATCTAATAGTAATCTATTCATGACCTGTATTCCTTCATATCCTCAAGCCGCTCATCAAAGTCATCAGGTAGCGGTAGAACAAACATTCCTTTCATTGTTCCGGCAACTCGACGCTTCTTTGTCGGCTTTTCTTGACTTAAGTTTTTAGCCTGCTTTTCAATCAAAAACTCAATGTAATGAAGCACTTCTGTCTGAAGAGACTCAGGGAGTTCTGCTAGTTTTTCTAAAATGACTGGCTGTATCATGGTTTCTATTCGCGATCGCCCCATCTACTCCATTAAAGCACCAAAACCCAATGTCAGCAACAGAATATCCCATTATCTAGCCCGATCGCCCCCGATCGCACTAACACCATCATCATTGTGCAACTTGCCTAAAATCGCCCGATCGACTATTGTTCCTAGTAGATATCATCTTGATATAACAACCAACAAAAACATGACAGCAATATTACCGCCTTGGATAGTTTTAGACTCCCTATTGCACAACTGGCTACTAGAAGATATCGGTAGGGGCGATCGCACAACATCGGCCTTATTTCCCGCAAACAGCATCCAGGGTACAGCTAAATGGATTGTCAAAGAAGCTGGAGTCATTGCCGGATTGCCAATTGCCGATCGCACATTTAAACTTTTAGACAGTAGCCTCAGTTTCATCCCCCAAGTACCGGAAGGGAAACTGTGCGAAAAAGGAGAAGTAATTGCCGAGATTTCCGGCAATTTCGATGCGCTGCTAACGGGAGAAAGGGTAGCATTAAACTTGGCAATGCGTTTGAGCGGCATCGCTACTTTAACTCAGAAATATGTTGACAAAATTGCCGATTTGCCCGTGCAATTAGTGGATACCCGCAAGACAACGCCGGGATTGAGATTGTTGGAAAAATACGCAACTCAAGTCGGCGGTGCTTGCAATCACCGGATGGGATTAGATGACGCGGTGATGATTAAAGACAATCACATTGCGGCGGCTGGGGGAATTGCAGAGGCGATCGCCCTAATTCGCAATTCTATCCCCTATCCGCTGACGATCGAAGTCGAAACGGAAACTCTCGCTGAGGTAGAGACAGCTTTGCAGCACAAAGCCGATATTATCATGTTAGATAATATGTCCTTTGATTTGATGCGGCAGGCTGTGGCAATAATTCGCCAAAAGAGCGATCGGGTAAAAATTGAAGCTTCCGGCAATGTTACTTTAGAAACAATTAGAAGTGTAGCCGAAACCGGAGTTGACTATATTTCTACCAGTGCTCCGATTACGCGATCTACTTGGCTAGATTTGAGCATGAAAATTAATAGTTAGTTGACTGTTGACTGTTGACTGTTGACTGTTGTTATATCAAATCCGGGTTAAATACTTTCTTTATCTCTTAGTTTCTTAGAGAGGTAATTCGTTGGTGCGATCGTGTTGGTAGCGGTTTCAACCCGTTAGTGATAAAGAAGTTAATGAACCCGGACTTCGTATCATTAGTCAGTAGTAACAAGGTTAATTTCCAATTCCCAATTCCCAATTCCCAATTACTTCGAGATAAAATGAACCCAAAAATTCCCGTCAGGCATACAGAGGCTGCGGATTAAGCGGTACGTATAGTGCAAGTAAGCACCGCTGACACTTGTATCGTAGCCACTTCGGAACCACTCACCATAGGGATCGTGAACGAAGAATCCCTCGCTGTCGTAGCCTGATGCAACTATAATGTGACCGAAAGAAGTGAAGTATCCATGAATGACAGCCGGATTTCCGCTGGCGAGCCAATCTTGAACGTCATCAATAGCTGCATTCTCGGTAAAGAAATCTTGAGCGCCGTAATCTCTAACAATCTTTGCTAAATCGTAGGGGTCCCAGCGACTGTAACCTTTGGCGATCGCATATTCGTAAAGTTCGTCTTCATATTGCCCGGTTTGTTGGCGCCGTGGCACCTTCAAAAACTCCATACACATCGCTAATGAAGTTACATTGCAAGAACCTGTAGGATTATTCAAGTTATCCATTTGCGAGTGATAAGGAATACCCAGCCTGACAGTTGGGGGATTCGGTTTGGGATAAAACAGAACGCTGTCTTGAGTAATTTGAGCGTGTGCTCCAAAAACATACCAAATTCCTGAACCTTTGAAAGACTCGTTGCGGAGAGCAACTCTGATGTGACCGCGAGCCGGAGCAAAAGCCAGGATCTCAAACTCTTTTCCGGCTGGTATTACTTGTTTTTCCGAGTCCTGAAGTTGAGAAGACGCCAGCGGTTTTGATTTAAAAATGGTGTCTCTGAGCGTTTTCAATATCAGGGGCTGTGTGGGAATCTCCTCTGGTTTGGTTTCGATCAGCTTTTTGGCTGTGACTGCTCCCAAAAAACCCGCTTCGCCGCACTTCATCAGAGTTTGAAATCGATGAAGGGTGGCGGTAGAGAGAGGGCCAAAAATTCCGTCTACAGGAGGTTTGAGTAAACCCAGGTCAATGAGGCGGCTTTGAATTTGGCCACTGAGTTCGTCGTCTGCCGCAATTGCTTTGGCATCGTACCTAATTTTTGAGTTGAGAAAGTTTTGTAATTTCATGCTTCCGTGCCCCTGTCAATCGATTTTAGATTTTAGATGTTAGATTTTAGATTTTAGAATTACGATCGCCGATCAATCAGGTTTCCCTAGACTAAATTGCTTGCTCCTCAATAATTCCCAGTTTATCGTCTCATAAAATTACGGTAATTTTGCCGATCAATCGATTTTAGATGTTAGATGTTAGATGTTAGATTTTAGAATTACGATCGGCGATCAATCAGGTTTCCCTAGACTAAATAGCTAGCTCATCAATAATTCCCAGTTATCATCTCATAAAATTACAGTAATTTTGCCGCTCAATCTATTTTAGATTTTAGATTTTAGATTTTAGAATTACGATCGCCGATAAACCCGGTTTCCCTAGACTAAATTGCTTGCTGGTCAATAATTCCCAGTTTATCGTCTCATAAAATTACGGTAATTTGGCCCATCGCCCGTACCTTAAAGGCTTCATACTAATTATTGGATACAAAACCTTCAAGGCGAGAGCCGATCGAATTTCACGCACTATTGACTAAAAATCCCTCGTGCGCGTTGACATTGTTTCTGCCGAATCCCAAATGCTGTTGGATGCCTCAAAAGCAGAAGGATGGCAGAATTCCCCTGTTGAGGCGAAGTCAGATTTATGCTTCGTCGGGGCGAATTACCACAACACCCATCGCGTCGGGAGACAGATATTTGACGGCGGCTTCTCGGAGATCCTCGGCAGTCTGAGCTTGGATGCAGGCGGCATAGTTGAGGGCCGGAGCGATATCTCCTACCATCGACTGATAGTAACCGTACAAACTTGCTCGATCGCTCGGAGTTTCGTTACCAAAGATAAACCGATTTGCTACTTGAGTGCGGATGCGGGAAATTTCGGCATCTGTCACCAGTTCGGTTTGGAGAGTGCGGATGTGTTGGACGATGGCTGCTTCCACTGCTGCCAAGTTTTCTGTTGCTAGTTGAGCAGAAATTGAGAATACACCGCCAAGTCGCTGAGTCATGTTGCTGACCGAAATTGACGAAACTAGCCCTTTTTCTTCGCGCAAATCCTGAACCAAGCGAGTTGTGCGGCCGTGGCCCAATATTGTCGCCAAAACGTCGAGGGCATAAGTTTCGGACATTTCCATGAAACCTGGCACGCGCCACATCACGATCAGTCGGGCTTGCTGAAGGGCAGAGTCTACAAATTCGCGGCGGACTGTTTCTGTAAATGGCGATTCTTGGCCGTAGTTCAGGATTTGGGATTCTGGGTGGAAGTTGCCGACTGCAGGCACATTTATTTTGTTGTTTTGTGGTGTACTTTTTGCTGCAAAACTGTCTGCGACAATTTCTATTAGTTGATCGACTGGCAAATTGCCCACAGCTACGGCTGTCATGGCCCCTGGGTGATATCTGCTGCTGTGGAAATCCCGCATTTGTTGGGCTGTCAACTGTTCGATTACCGCAGTCGGGCCGAGTACCGGTCGCTTGTAGGGCAGGACTTCAAATGCTAATTCCATCGATCGCTGATAGGTGCGGCGGCGGGGATTGTCTTCCGATCGTCTAATTTCTTCTAACACTACCAGCCTTTCGCGATCGAAGGCGTCGTCGGGAATGCTGGCGTTGAGCAACACATCGACTTGCAGAGGAGCTAGTTCGGCAAAATCTTTAGGAGCTGTGGTGATGTAATAGTTAGTGTAATCTTGGCTGGTGGCAGCATTGGTGACAGCGCCGCGTTGCTCGATCGCGCGCTCAAATTCGCCACTGGGAATGCTCGGAGTTCCCTTAAAAATCATGTGTTCTAAAAAGTGAGCCATGCCGTTAATGTCGTCTGGTTCGACGGCTGAGCCTAAATTGAGCCACACGCTGAGGTTAACAGCATCGACCGGCAAGTGTTCGGCTATAACGGTGAGGCCGTTGGGGAAATGCCGGATTGTTGGGGCGTTGAGGGGCGATCGAGCTGAGGTTTTGAGTAGGGTTGATGTCATTGTGCTTTTAAATTTATCTTGTTCTCTATATCTTAAAGGGTCTTTAAGGAAGAGCTCAGGCATTGGGCATTTGGGGCGACAAATGCAATGGGATATTGACGGTAATCCACGCACCGAGTTTTTGGTCTCCCTGGAGCAAATCCTGTTAACGTATTTCTGCGATCGCGATCGTTAATTTATCCTAATAGTTGCCCAAGTCCTCAGTTTTTTTGGTGACAGCAAAAGATGGAAAATCGAAGATTAAATAAAAACTTAGTATTTCGACAAGCAGCTTTTCAACGATTTTGGCGATCGACTTCGGGGAAAATCGGCTTAATTTTGACTGTAGCGCTGATGATCTCGGCACTGTTGGCCCCCCTACTTTCTCCTTACGATCCGGCGGTCGATCGAGATTATTTGTCGCGCTTGGTGGCTCCTAGCGCTAAACATTGGTTTGGTACCGACGGTTTGGGGCGAGATTTGTTGGTGCGGGTGTGGCACGGATTGGGGATATCTTTACTTGTTAGCCTGGTTTCTGTGGGTGCGGGTTTAATTGTGGGAGCGCTTTTGGGGCTGGTGGCGGGGTATTTTCGGGGGTTGCTGGAAATTGCGATCGGCACTTTGGCGGATATTTTGCTAGCTTTTCCTTCGATTTTACTGGCGATCGGCGTTGTTACCGTCACCGGGCCGAGCCTGCAAAGTGTAATTATCGCCGTCAGCCTCGTGCAAATTCCGATTTACATCCGCTTAACTCGCAGTATGGTGCTGTCTCTGCGGGAACAAGAATTTGTTTTGGCTGTCAAGGCCTTGGGCGCTAGCGACTTGCGGATTATTTTTCGCCACATTTTGCCGGGAAGTCTCGCGCCTCTAGTTGTACAAGCAACTCTTTCGACTGGTACGGCGACACTAGAAGCTGCTGGTTTGGGTTTTTTGGGTTTGGGCGCACAGCCGCCCGCCCCTGAGTTGGGGACGATGCTTTCTGATGCTTTTAAGGGCGGATACGCTCTTTCTTCTCCTTGGACGATCGTGTTTCCAGGTTTGCTGATTACCTTGACTGTTCTGGGCTTCAACCTTTTAGGCGACGGGCTGCGAGACGTTTTAGACCCCAGATCCAATGCTGCGGCAAGGAAATAGCAAAATTCAGGACTTACGCAGCAAGCACAGTATTTGAGCAATACTGTGCCTCCTCTAAAAATTGTTCATGTATGCTCAACCTTTGGGCGGGAGTTGAAGCCATTTCAAAGTCGTAGCCTGGGCTGCCGACTGAGGTGATACCCGCTATGACTGCCTGCATTAAGATTGGCCAGGATAGGTGGCAGTCGTGTCCGATCGCGATCGTTAATTCTGCCGCTGATTTATTGACTTTTTGCACCAGCAAACTCACAAAGGCTTGCCCCAAAATTGTCGCCATTTCCGGGGTGGGGTTAACCTGTTCGTCTGGAACGCCTTCAATGGCCATACCGCGAATGTTTGAACCATTTTGCAACTTTTTTAAGTTCTACTTTTGCACTATAATCAATAGTGATTTTTCAGCTAACTATCAGTTTACGACAAATTTTAACTAGGAATTGTTAGATTTGCTATTATCAGCAAATAGGCAAGCTTTAACAGCGAGTGACAAAAGTTATTTAAAGCGTTCATCCAACATGAATTATATCCAATCCGGTTAGATATCAATGATATACAAGTGCGATCCTCCCGCTCGCTATCAAAAGCAAGTCTGGAGAGTGAGAGAGTGGGAGGATTTCTCTTCTTTCCTCTTCCCTTTTCCTTCAATCTTGTGAGATTATTTCCAGGAACAAATCCGCACTCTGACATCGTACCACTGCTATTCAAAACGCACAGAAATTCGATGCTCGGTAAAACTCCACAGTTCATTTTTCAAACATTAGTCTAGTTCTTTTGCCCACTTTCGTGTTAATAAAGCCTTGATTTGTTACCTGCCACTGAAAAATTAGGCAGGGTTACGCCACGGTGAATCTTCGGTGTAAGCTAAAGCTACTCGTTTTGGCTCGGGGGTATTCCAGGCATCTTCTGCGGCTTGAACTTTAGTTTTAGCAGTTTTCAGGGTGAAAGGCGGTAAAGGTGGTTTAGTTTCCATCGGGTTGAATAATTTTGCTTCTTTTAAATAAGTAATTAAACTTAGCACGATCGCGAACACGGCACAAAACCACTATAACCAGCAACTGGCTGGGATTTACAGTTGGATGTCAGGAGATCCAGCAGCGAGCGAAATCACGCTCTTTTTTGTCAATTTGCGATCGACTCACTACCGCGAGGATTAGCCGTTGATTTAAGTGCAAGTTCAGGATTTCAATCGATTCCTTTAGTGGAATTAGGCTTTTCGGCGGTAATAGGTTGTGCGATCGGCTATCTGAAATAGGTTTACAGGTACTTCAGAACGAGATGATTAATGGAATGGTTTGTATCATTGCCAAGAAATTATATTAAAGACTTTATATTAAAGACAACCGAGAGTCGCTGTAGTGACTGTTCCGACAGTTACAGACCCATCCAAGGCTTAGAAACTGACATCTCACAAAACCTGAAATGAAACTCCTCCGATGGCTGACATTGTGCTTCCTCTCCTTGACGCTCACCCTCTGGCTAGGCAGTTGCTCCTGGGCACCCCAAATCCAGGCGGTGACGCTCAATTTGGCTGTGTCAGGCATGGTTCGCACTGCCATGGAGGAAATCGATCAACTCTATCAGCAGGAACACCCCCATATCTGGTTGAATCCGACATTTGCCGGAACTGCCTTAATCCGGGCAGCCGTTGAGCAGGGAGAATCTTTTGATGGGGTTTGGTTCGCCGATATTGCACCGCTGGATGCGTTGCAAGCCCAAGGGCTAATTCTGCCCGAAAGCCGTCGGGAGTTAGTGACCACCGACATGGTGGTGATTGCTGCGGCTGATTCTGCAGTGCAACTGACTGATTTGCACGAGTTAGCCAGCGATCGCCTCAAAACGGTGGCAATTGGCAGCAAAGACCAGTCGGCTGGCAAATATAGCCACGCCATTCTGAGTCGGTTAGGCATCCTTCAGGCAGTGGAGTCCAAGGCAGTCTGGGCAAAGGTGGATGTGCGGGAAGTCTTGCGAGCCGTCGAGCAGAGAGAGGCAGAGGTGGGCATTACCTTTCTGCCAGAAGCCAAAGCGTCTGCCAAGGTCAAGGTGTTAGCCACCGTATCGCCCGACCTCTATGAGCCAATTCGCTCCGGTGCCGCTGTGGTTAAAACCTCTCCCCATCTCCCGGAAATGCAGGCGTATCTGGACTTTTTAAGCACCGATCGGGCAATGGCAGTCTTTAAAAAATTTGGACTCCGCCCTCTGCGGTCTTAGATCGACGAAACTAAGCACGAGACAGACATGATGAAACAACCCTCTAACTTTCTCAAAACCGTTGCCGGGAGCCTGGGAGCAGCCACTTTCCTGGCATTAGCAGTGAGTGGAATCGCATTTTGGAGCGCTAACCGTACCTTAGAAACTAACCGCCAGATCGCCCAACATCTAAAAGCGCTCAATAGTTTGGAAGCGTTGACCAGTGCATTTCAGGATGCTGAAAAGAGCCAGCGGCAATACCTGCTGGCGCAAAACAAAAATGACTTGAGGAAATTTGGGCTTCGGACGATCGATGTCGATCAAGAATTGCGACAATTGCAAAGCTTGCTAGAGAACGATCCCCGGCAACAGGCAGCTACCAAGCGCCTGGAAGAATTTATCCTGCGTCGCCTGGGGGAACTCCGGCAGGGCGTGGAACTCCGGGACACCAAAGGGCTGGCGGCGGCGATTGATCGCACCCCCCCACGACTGCTCGACGAGATGACGTTGCTGACCCAGCAGATCGAAGCGAGCGAAACCTTAGCGTGGCGACAGAAACAGCAAGTTGCCACCCACACAACCCTTCTGGCAATGATGGCATTTCTGGTGGGCATCGTCCTCAACCTAGGAATTATTTTGTGGACTTACCGCCTGATTTGCAGTGAAATCCTGAAGCGCAATCAAGCCGAAACCGACCTTCAGCAAAGTAACCAGACGTTTCAAAACCAGACTAGCCTGTTGCAACTAATCCTCAACAGCATGAGCGATGCCGTGCTCGTTGTCGATGAAAACAGTCGATTCCTGGTGTTTAACCCCGCTGCCGAGCAGATGTTTGGCAAAATAACCGACGGCCAGCCGGAAGAATGGTCAGAGCAGTGTGGACTGTTTCTACCCGATGGGGTAACTCAGCTCCCAACAGAGCAACTTCCCTTAGTGCGGAGTTTACGGGGTGAGCAGGTAGACAATATGGAAATTTTTAGCCGTCATCCCTATGCCCCAAAGGGTTTCTGGATGACAGCTAGTAGCAGACCGCTCAAAGATGCCGATGGTGCATTGAGAGGGGGAGTTGTTGTGGCCCGCGATATTAGCGATCGTAAGTTCGTAGAACTAGAGATATTGCGGGCAAAAGAAGCTGCCGAAGTTGCCAACCGCACCAAGAGCGAGTTTCTTGCCAACATGAACCACGAACTCCGCACCCCCCTCAACGGCATCCTCGGCTATACCCAAATCCTCCAGCGCGACCCCGCCACCACCGCCAAACAGATGAAAGGATTGGGGGTGATTTATCAATGCGGTTCCCATTTACTCACCCTGATCAACGACATTCTGGATCTGTCCAAGCTGGAAGTGCAAAAGATGGAACTCTATCCCCAGGATTTCCATCTGGCTAACTTCCTCTCTTCTACTGTGGATATTTGCCGCGTCAAGGCAGTGCAAAAAGGCGTGGAGTTTCATTACCAGCCCGCCAGCAACCTGCCCACTGCTGTTCATGCTGACGACAAACGCCTGCGGCAAGTGTTGCTCAACCTGCTCAGCAATGCTGTCAAATTTACTGATTTTGGCACAGTCACGTTTCGCGTAGAAGTGGTGGAGTCAGAACACTCAAATTCAGAACTCAAAACTCAAAACTCAAAAATTTCAAGAATTCGCTTCCTAATTAAAGACACTGGCATTGGCATTGCCCCAGACAAACTATCCACGATTTTCTTACCCTTTGAGCAGGCAGGGAAACGCGATCGCAACATCGAAGGTACTGGACTAGGACTTGCCATCGGTCAACAAATCATCCAGAAGATGGACAGCGAAATTCACGTCGAGAGTGTAATGGGCCAGGGCAGCAGTTTCTGGTTTGAGATCGACTTGCTTCCAGCATCGGATTGGACAACACAAAATGCACTCGCCAACCACAAGGTTATTGGTTATCAGGGCGAACGACGCAAAATTCTGGTCATTGACGATCGCCAAGAAAACCGTCTGGTGGCAGTCAATATGTTGGAACCGCTGGGCTTCAAGCTGACAGAAGCTGATAATGGGCAGGCAGGTTTGGATACCACTATCCAGACGCGACCCGACTTGATTATTACCGATGTACATATGGCGATTATGGATGGCTTAGAAATGACGCGTCGCCTGCGACAATTGCCAGACTTTGCCCAAACTCCGATCATTGCCTCCCCTGCTACCCTGTCTCAGGTGGATATACAGGAAAGTCTCGATGCAGGGTGCAATAGCTTCTTCCCCAAACCGATCGAGTTTACTGGGTTGCTTGCCGAATTGCAGCGACATTTAGAATTGCAGTGGATTTACGAAACCGAAACAGAGGCAACTCAACCGGCTCTCAGCAACGCCGATGAGGTTAGCATCATAATACCGCCTGCAGCAGAACTGGCAACCCTTTATGCTGCGGCTCAGGGTGGTTTTATGACCGATATCCAGCAGGAAGCCCATCGCTTAAAGAAATTAGCGCCGGAATATATTGCCTTTGCGAACCGAGTTCTAGAACTGAGTCAACAGTTTGATGAGGAAGCCATTCTGCGTCTAATCGAGCCACGGGTTTAGCCACTTTATCGATCTACCATTGGCTATTCATCCCTTCAATATATTTAGGAGTTTGCTGATGTCAGTCTATTCTATATCTCAAGAAAACACGATCTTAGTCGTAGATGATACCCCAACCAATCTGCAAGTATTGTTTGATGTGTTGAGCGAACAGGGCTACCGGGTGGCGATCGCCAAAAATGGTGAAACTGCCCTGCAACGAGTGCAATCGTCTGAGCCAAATTTGATTTTGCTGGATGTGATGATGCCAGGGATCGATGGCTTTGAGACCTGTCAGCGGCTCAAAGCTAATCCGGCGACTCGCGATATTCCAGTTATTTTCATGACCGCCCTCTCCGACTCGGTGGATCAGGTCAAAGGGCTGAGCCTGGGTGCTGTAGACTACATCACCAAGCCGATTCAGCATGAAGAAGTCTTGGCACGGATTCGGGTGCATCTCCAACTGCGGAATGCCACCCGGATCATGGAACAGCGCACCAACGAACTCAACCATGCCTTAGAAAGTTTCAAGCAAGCCCAAGTGCATCTAGTGCAAGGTGAAAAAATGTCTGCCCTAGCCCAATTGGTGGCGGGAGTGGCACACGAAATCAACAACCCGGTGAATTTCATTCAAGGCAACCTGAACTATGTCAAACAATACACTCAGGATCTGCTGGACTTGGTGCAACTCTACCAGAAGCACTATCCCAATCCGGTAGCAGAAATCCGAGAGCGGGCAGAATACCTGGATCTGGAATTTTTGCAAGAGGATTTGTGGAAGACGCTGGGTTCGATGAAAATGGGGAGCGATCGGATTCGCCAACTGGTGCTCTCCCTGTGCAACTTCTCGCGCCTTGATGAAGCGGACTGCAAATCTGTTGATATCCATGCAGGTATCGACAGCACTCTGTTGATTTTGCAACACCGTCTGAAAGCCAGACCAGATTTTCCAGCTATCCAAGTCATCAAAAACTACGGGCAATTACCGGAGGTCGAATGCCACCCCAGTCAACTCAACCAGGTATTCATGAATATCCTCAGTAATGCGATCGATGCCTTGCAGACATCAGGTGTCAGGGATAACCAACAACCTACCATTACCATCACCACCTCGATCGGTAGTGCTAATTCGATCGCGATTAGCATTGCCGATAATGGAGTCGGTATCCCGGAACTCATTCGCTCTAAACTATTCGATCCGTTCTTCACCACCAAACCCGTCGGCAAAGGCAGTGGTTTGGGACTGTCGATCAGTCATCAAATCGTCACTGAAAAACACGGCGGCAAGATTGAGTGTCATTCCACTCTGGAGAAGGGCACTGAGTTTGTAGTAAAGATTCCGCTGCGGCAGGTCATGGCACAGGTTGCTTAAAAGAAGGGTTACGCTTCCGGCAACAATTATCTATCAATTTGAAGACTCTTTATCTTAGAGAATACTAATTAGGGTTTTATGGTAACAGGACTTACTCATAAACTAATCCTGTAGGGTGTGCATTACACGCATTAACCCCTACCAGTAACTCATTAAACTATTTTTTACAGAGGTTCTCAGGTTCTCAATGTATTAGCTGGCGCTACGGTGAAGCTAGTTAAATTAATATCCTTATCCCTATTTCATCTACTGAGAAATCATCCTTGCTATCATTCACTAATTTAGCCAGAACTGTTCCTGTAAATAGTTTAGTTACGGAAGCGATTTCGTAAATTTTACCAGCATTTAGGAATAGCAGAAACGGTGTCGCTGAGCTTGCCAAATCCTTGGATGTAATGATGCCCTTGGTCAACTACTCTGAGCGTTAAAGCCAGGTTTTCTCTCTTGCTTAGATAATCCTGCGTAATTTGATCGATTTTAGAATCAAAATTTTGATAAGCCATAGTTATTAATTAAGACTAATTGATAAGTAATTCCGCAGGAAAAACCGAATACCCAGAACCCCGACTTTTTTAAGAAGTTGGTATGTAAAGCGCGATCGTATTTTACGTTTACAAAACTTACGCAAAGATAAGCCCAGAGGCATCTAAGTTTTACCGTCACTTTCGATAAAATTCTTGTGGGGTATCCCGCCCGCCCGAAAAATAAAATTTAGATGCCCAACAGCTTACTGTAGGGCGAAGCACACGGCACTTTACCCTCGGCCTACTATCTCGGGCTCCATCCTCCCTCCCCCAGGATCAATCCCAAATAGCCGTTGCTAATATTCGCGACTCATGTATGACTTGACTGATGTCACGATCTACGCGAAACTTTACATACAACTGATGTATTGCTTCTACCTATTAATAAGTTCTGTTAAGTTGTGACTCAAAACCTATCAATTAGTCAAAATTGATATAGCGCTTTGTCAGTCAGCCAACTCTCAAGAAGCTACTTCAGGAGGCATCGTCCCTGGCTTGCTGGTGTCGGTGTCTGTTCTCAATATTCCTATTCAGTCAGCCCGCATTATGGAAACACTAGAGTTTGTGATCTATCCAGATGGCCGCGTACAGGAAACAGTCACCGGCATTGTCGGTGCTTCCTGCGCTGAGGTAACGGCTGCAATTGAAGCTCAGCTCGGCGTGGTGCTTCATCAAGAGTCAACATCGGAATATTTCACGCAAGCGCTGCATCAGTCAGCCGAAGCGACGGCCCAAGTGGCTTTTAGCGATTGGTAATTTTTTTTGTTGAGTTCACTTAAATTTTTTTGGAATCACCATGTCACACTTTAGCCAAATTAAGACCCAGATCCGCAATTTGAATTCTTTGGAAGCTGCTTTAACTGACTTGGGTATCGACTGGAAGTCGGGCCCAACTGAGGTGCGTGGCTATCGTGGCCTAACCAGCACCGCTGAGGTCGTGATTGAGCAAAAAAACGGCTACGACGTAGGTTTTAGCTGGAACGGGACTGAGTATGAATTGGTGGCTGACTTGCAGTTTTGGCAGCAAGCTTGGTCTGTAGACCGTTTTCTGAATAAGGTGACTCAGCGCTACGCTTACCATACTGTGGTGAATGAAAGCGCTAAGCAGGGTTTCCAAATTTCTGAGCAAAAGCAAAATCAAGACGGTTCGCTCCGCTTGGTGGTGCAACGCTGGTGCGCTTAATAATTTTTCGAGATTTTTGCAATCTTGTCTCATCAAAGTCCGCCTGCGCGGACTTATTTACTATTGTGGGGGTCTAAATGTCTGAGCTTTCTGGACTCGGAATAGATACAGCAAGCGATCGCTCTGGTTTAGAGCCGGAGTTGGGAGGTTTTTTGCGGGATGCGCCCGATCGCTCTGGTTTGGAACCGGAGTTGGGCGGCGTGTTGCGCCAAAAAGGTGTCTATGTTGATGAGATTACCTGCATTGGCTGCAAGCACTGCGCTCACGTTGCTCGCAATACTTTTTATATTGAACCGGATTACGGTCGATCGCGCGTAGTTCGACAAGACGGGGATTCTGAAGAGTTGATTGCTGAGGCGATCGATACTTGTCCGGTGAATTGCATTCACTGGGTTGATTACACCGAACTCAAGAATCTGGAAGAAGAACGCAAGGATCAGGTGATGCCTGTCGTTGGTTTTCCGGTGGATATGGCGACAGTTCAGGCCGGTATTCGCCAGCGACAAAAGAATAAGTTGGGCGATCGTAAGTTCAAAGGTAGCCATTGAAATCCCCAATTCCCATCCGCAGCTTGAAACCTGTGGCTCAAACAACAAAAACAGCCCGCGCGGGCTGTTTTTTGTATACATTGTATAGTCAAATTTATTTGAGAGGATGGTGCTCAGCGAGAATTTTCTCAACTCTAGCTTCGTCGATTCTGGCAGTTAATGTTGTTGCCTCGTTGTTATCCCGTATGGTTTTTGCTAAAGTAAAAGACGAGCCGACTGAAAAAGTTAAACCCATACCCATAAAAGCTTTTTGCCAGGGGTCTACCTGTAAATAAATGATACCTACTGTAGTGGCGGAAAGGGCAAGAATAAAAGAAAGCCAGCACTGAAGTATCCAAGCATTAGTATCTTTTTGGCGTATGATTTGTTTCTGCATAGTGCCTCTAAGTCACATATATCTTTTGGTTGATTAACTTAAAGAATAAAGAGCGTGAGCGAAGCGGTCAGGAGAGGAAGGGACAGTTTCGATAAGTGAACAGTGCGATCGGGCTTTTGACTAAAAATTAGAACGCTGTAGATAGGGTTTAAGGCTCAAGGAAGACTCGCAGGGAGTGGACAGTTGGAAAACTGGACTAAGGGAGATTGATTTGGGATGTGGTTTTAGGGAGCATTTTCAAAAGTTCTTTTCGCTTCTTGCAGGACTTTACCATACCCGACTGGTGAACCTTAGCGATGAAAGGAGCTGGATTACCCCGCATAAATCCTCGCATATTTTCTAAGGCATTTACAAAAGCTTGTGCCACTACAACTCCAGAAACATCGCCGTCCACAAATGCAAAAAGCCGTACATTGCCTTCAGCCACGGCTTCTAACTCCAAAGTACGGCTAGCGATTTTCTTGTCCTTTGTTAATACCACCCAATTGTGTTCTCCAACTATCCTCAGCCAATCCTTATCCTCGATATCTTGCTTAAAATGATCGTCGTGAATTTCTACGGTAGCCCCCTTATTTCGTAGTGGATCTGCCAGTTTCTTTCCTAAACATCTGTCTATGAAAAATATCTCATTCATGCTGCTACTAGCGGAAGTTCGCAGCGAATACCTTCCTCAATTTGGAGCCGATTGCAATTGTAGTCTTCGGCAAGTTCATCGATGGAATCCCCAGCTTTGTAACGTTCCGCCAGTATAGCTGTGGGAATGCCAGTTCCAGCTAAAACTGGGCGGCCAAAGGAGATTCTGGGGTCAATCATCACTGTTTTAGGTTCGTCGGAACCTGGTAGCTTCGTGAAAGGGTAGAGTTTGAGGGGTAATCCAGCTTCATCTCGTACAATGCGATCGAAATAAGTTTTTAGAATCTGTCTTGCTTCGTGTTCCCTGTCGGATGCTGCAAGCTTCTGTCCGAATCTCTCAAACAAAAGAGCTATTCCCTCGCTTTGAAACTCAATTCCACCGTATAATTGAGGAGTCGAAAGATGATCGTTGATGTATTCGAGTTCAGTGCTAAGTTGTTTTCGGGAGAAGCCAGTAGCCTTAAAAATGGCAATCAAGACATGAGCCTCTACCAAATTTGTGAAAGAAAGTAGTGTAGTTTTGGACTGGGGAAGCAGTTCAAAATTTTTGGGGTTAGGTAACTTAATCAGTGGGTCAAAGAAGCGCTTGTCCGCTTTTGTTTTCGAGGACCAGCCATCAACCCAAGATCGCAACCTATCCTTCGGCAGCCTGAGATATTGCGCTGCTTGAGGGATAGAATATATAGGAATCTCGCGCGGATCGAAGTTGTTAGTATCAAGCATAGCAGTTGTCCTAATCCTAAATACTTATATGTTTGCATAGTTCGCGGGCGATCGCAAAAATCTCTCCCTTCAATACCCAAATACCCGACTTCTTCAAGAAATCGGGTATCTAAAGCAACCTAATTAGCTCCTAAAAGCGCTACGGATTACTTATTTTTTTGCTGAGTCTTCGCTTGTTCGATCGCAATTTCCCTCACTGCTTGGAAAGAACTCAAATTTGATGCACCTTCAATCGCCTTCACCGCCAAATCTTGAACCTGTTTCAAAGCAGAATCCAGTTGTTTCGACAAGCTAGCAATGCGCTCATCTTGATTTTGAATTGTCTGCAACATCCCTTGAATTTGCAGTTCATAATTTTGCTTTTGCCCTTCGATATCTTTAGCAGACAAATCAGCCTTAACTTTAGCTTGATAATTGCCAATATTGCGACCGTTATCTTTGCCGTTCTTGATATTAGCTTCCAGCTCTTTCGGGAAAGCTTCTACCTTAGCTTTAACCTCAGCATAAAGTTTTTCCCGTTCCGAAATAGATTTTTCGCGTTCCGCCCACTGTTTCTCCTGTTCTTGCTGAAACTCTTCGATTTCTTGATACAGCCTTTTCTGGCGCTGTTGGTATTCTTCTATGTCCAGATTTCGCTGAAGATTCAAATCATAATCATACAACTCTTCATCCCGATCGCAAGCTTTTTGGTGATTCTCATTGCGTTCTTTAACCGCCAACTTTTGGAGTTCCTGCTCTTTTTCCCAAGCTTGCCGGCGTTCCAACAATTCCTGTTCCACAGTTTCGCGCTGTTCGCTGAGTTCGCCAGCAAAAGTTTTCGCGCTTTCTTCGTACTGTTGAATTAAATTGTCCAGCGTATCTTCTGCAACATCTTCTAAACTGTGCAACTCTTGCAGTTGTTGAATTTCCTCGCCCACAGTGCGCCGCAATTCTTCGACTTTAGCAGCTTCTGAAGTTAATTTCTCAGACAACTCGCTGACAGCGCCACCAAAGCTAAATTGCAGCAAAATCAAATTATCAATTGTGGACTGCATTTTTTGTTGATTTTGAGTTAAAGCCATTGGTTTTGCTGCCTCCACAATAGGTTTTTCTGGGACTGCTGTTTGCTTTTGAGAAGCATTTAACAGTTGGATTTGCGATTCTAACTGCGCTTTTTCTTGTGCTGCTTCCTTGTACGCTTCTAAGATTTCAGCCTTAGTGCTTTTGTCGCTAACTTTTTTGTTCATGACTTTTCATTTCTTAATATCATGGAAAATTTCTGTCATTTTTTCGTAAGGTGCGCCTTGCACACCCTACTAGGTTTTAAGCTTTGCTGGCAAAAGCTTTCATTGCCAAATCTTGCGCTTGCTTCATCGTGGCTTGCAGTTGCGCGGAAATTTCGGCGATTTGTTCGGTTTGTCGCCCAATCGTCTGCTGTAAAGATTGGACTTTCAATTCATATCCTTGCTTGCTTCCTTCCCACTCTTTATCCACTAAATCTGCCTTGACTTTAGCTTCGCGGGAAACTTCTTGAATTGCTTCTTCTTTGGCTTTTACATAAGCCTGTTTGAGTTCTTCTTCAAATCCGGCGACTTTTGTTTGATTCTCTTCAAACTCCGCTTGATTGTCGCTGAGGACTTTTTCCCGTTCAACCCAATTTTTTTCTTTTTCGCGGGTGGATTCTTGCAAATGCCTTTCTAGTTTACGCTTCGTTTCTTCGTATTCGTCGGTTTCGATTTTGCGGGTGCGTTCTAATTCATATTGATAATCTGCTGTTTCTTCCTGGCGGTTTTTAGTTATGAGTGCAATTTCTTCTTGAACTGCTGCCTCAAATTCTTGCTGTTCTTTTTCCCAAACTTTTCGTTTTTGGGTCGTGTCTTTTTCGAGAATTTCGCGTTGGTTAGCAGCGTTTTGTTCCAGCAGTGTCAATTTTTCTCGGTGCTCTTGAGTTAAAATGTGGAGGGCGTCTGCTACAACTCTGATTTGCTGCAACTCTTGCAATTGTGCGGCTTCTATTTCGATCGCGCGTTTTAATTCGTCTAATTTGGAAGATTCCGCCTTCAGTTTTTCTGAAAGTCCGCTGGTGATGCTGCCGAAATCTAATTGCAAGTCAGCCAAGCCTTTGACGATGCTGTCAATTGTGTAGGTGGAAGCGACTTCGAGGAGTTGTTTATTTTTGGCTTTTTCGGCTGACTGTTCTTTGGTTTCGACTTTGGATTCGATCTTTTTTTTGTCTGCTAAAATCTGCTGAAAGTTTTGCAGAATTTGGGCTTTGCTATCCTTGGCAGTTGCTATTGTCATAATGTTTGCTTCTCCTGATTCTAGTTTTTTGAGGGTTTTTAGTGACAATTTTTCCGTTATTCTAAGTTGCGGAGTTGGCTGAGAATGGAACGGTATTTTCTGGCTGCATCGGGTTTTTCTTCGAGATTGCCGCTGGCTAGAGTTTTGAGAAGTTTCCAGCAGCGATCGCACCGATTTCCTTCCCAGCAGCCGCACTCATCAATTATACTCATAAGTGTGCCTTTTAGCAATTGATTTTCGGCTAACAAAGCTCGGTAATTCCGCTGGACTGATTCGGCAACTAAAGTCATGTGCTGGAAGTCTTCTGTGAGACTTTCGATGTCATTAACTGCGTCTGTCCGAATTTGGTCGAGCAGCTCAAGATTCTCTTTCAAACGACTTTCTTGCAGGTTTGGTTTGGTTTTCAGCTTGGTTAATTTCTTCATTTCACTCTGTTGTAACAGTTATGGTAAAGGCGCGATTAAATCGCGCCTTTACAACAAAATTAGAACAAGTCAGCAGTTAATTGCTCTTCGGCTGGCGGTAGCGACATACCGCCGTTGGAATTCAAAGCCATAGCCTCGTTTTCACCGCCAGCGTGAGCGGCCATCAAGCAGGCAACTTGCTGTGCCGGTAGGTTATCTAAACACACCATAGCTTTTGTTCCTTCTAAGTCAATCATCCGCGATTGATTGCTAGAATCTGACAAAACTGCTGCGGCTTGGTCGATAACCGCCCAATCTTTCCGCTCGTTCCAAGACCATTTCAAGCTGTAGTAGTTAATCGGTTTTACTACTCCACTTTCGTCTGGTTTCTGGCCGGAATGTTTGACAAATTCTGGAATAAAAATCCCGGTTGCAGGCTCTACGCCGCGAGATTGAACTGATGCTACCAAGCGATTAAAATCGTTCAAGCTGCGATTTTTGATGTATGTCACCATGACAACTCCTTGCGGCAATTCGCCACTTTCTGCGACAAACCACAGTTGACCCCACAATGTGTGCGAAGTTTGACCGAGGGAACCGAAAAATTTAGAAAATTTGAGGATTGTCATGGAACACTTGGAACCGTAGTCTGTATCGCCGATCGCCCATTGGCCACTTTGGCAATTGTTACGGACTGCGATCGGGATTTCCGGTACTAGCAAAGCATTGCTCGGTTTGGCACCAAATACTGAAAATGTAGGTCTTTCTTGTGTTTTAGTAGTCATTGTTCGTTTTTCCTTAGTTATTGATTTATGTTCTGACAATTAGGAATCGGTAATTGGGAATTGGGAACTCACAACAATCGAATTATTTTTCTTCCCTCTTCCTTCTTCCTTCTTCCTTCTTCCTTCCATTACCTAATGAGATGTGTTGTTGCTTTTGGTTCTGGATAGGTATACTCAAGCATCGCCTCTTGTTGAGCTTTAATAATCCGCAGCGCGGCGAGCAAATGCTCTAATGTTTCTAGGTGCGCTGGGGTGAAGTGGATGCTGAAGCCTTCGCCATCCCGCGCGTAGCCGGGACAAACCAGTGAGGCTGAGCTTTGTTCTTCGTGGGTGGCGATGTATAGCCAGTCATCGTCTTCGAGCTTGTAATGCGTGTCTGTCCAGGTTCTCAGCATTTGCGATCTGCTCCTCCTTATTTGCTGCGTACAAGCGTTTTGACGCCCAGCGCTTCTCACTCCTCTGAAGTTGACGACGCTATATGTAGCGTGTGAGCTAGGTTAATTTGCACCCTTAACCCTACCAGTCCGGGTTAGTTGGTTGATTAAACCGTCAACTAACCTCATGGTAGCGCGGGTTGATTTTCCCGTCAAGTATTTTGTTGAACTTTTCATCAAAACAGGCTAGAATGCTTGTCAGGAGGCGAAAAACCGTGGAACAAACATTTGGAAGACTGATCCGTCAAGCTCGCAAGGACAAAGCTTACTCACAACGTGAGCTAGCAGCTATGCTAAGTGTGGATTTTACTTATTTGTCGAAGTTGGAGAACGATCGAGCGGATTATGCGCCAAAAGAGGACGTAATCCGAGCATTAGCGCGGAATCTAGACATAAACGAAGAGGAATTGATTTTCTTGGCGGGGAGGCTGCCGCAGCAGTACGAAGCGCTGCTGAAGCAGAATCCAAAGGAAATGCAGGCTCTTTTCCGCCGGATGCAAGAAAATCCAGATTGGCTCAAACAATCTTTTGAAGCGTAAGAGAGGCCCCTCATAGTGAGTATTTTTAAACCGTATTGCTTCTATCCCAAAGAAACGATCGAGCGTTTGGCAAATGACATCTTGATGCAGATGCAGAAAACGCAAAATTTTGCTCCGAGATGGCCTTTTGATGCGACAACGGTTGCTGATTTTCTGGATTTGGGCGTAGTTTGGGAGTGCATTGAGCCGGATGAAGAAGGTGCGATCGCGGCGAGGATTTTGCCGCAGCAGCGGTTAATCGAAATCAACGAACAGATTCTCGAAAAACCGCCGGGTTTCATCGAATCGACGATCGCCCACGAAATCGGCCACTGGGTGCTACACGTCAATCAAGACGAAGCAGACGGCACTGTGGAACAGTTGGAATTAAACTTAGGCAATGAAGGAAAAACCGCCCTGGATGTCGAGGAACCGTTTGTTTGTCGGGGTGCGAGTGCTGATAATAAGGTTTTGTCGATCGAATGGCAAGCGCAATATTTTGCAAGCTGTTTGTTGATGCCTCGGTGTATTTTGGAGGAAAAAAGACAGGGACGCGATTTAACTAAGTGGTCGCATTTATACAAAATGAGAGATGAATTGGGAGTGAGCATTTCCAATTTAACAAACCGCTTGCAAGAATTCGATTGGATTTACATTCCCAAGGGAACGCGCGAGATTTATGCCGGGAAAGATGCCGCCAACGGACAGCAGCGGTTGTTTGGATAAAAGTGCGATCTAATTTGAGGTTTGAGATTTGGAAGCGATTCTCTAATCTCAAATCTTTAAAATTAATTTTTAATTAAGTTACATTTTATGCTAACCAATATTCAAATCCTGCTGGCAGCTTGTGAGGAATTAAATATCCCTTACGAAATCCTGCATCCTTCCCAAAACTTGATTAGACTCAAACAGGGCGGCGAAGAATATTATTTTGTCAATTACATGACGCCATTTAACAGCGCGTCAGTAGCAGAGATTTTTAAAGACAAAGAATATACCTATCAACTATTAAACGGCAAAATAAATACTGCCAGAGCTCTCGGTTTTGTCTCGCCTCACTGCGAGGAGAAGTATAAAAAGTATTTGAGTTTCCCAGATATTGAATCAATAGTTTTAGAAGTAAACAAAAAATTCGCTTTCCCGGTGATTCTCAAAAGAAATCGCGGTGCTGGTGGCAACAATGTTTTTTTGTGTAAAACTACAGAGCAAATTAAAGAAGCCCTAGAAATTATATTTAACGTCAACAGCAAAGATTATGACCATGTGGCGCTAGCTCAAGAATGTATCAAAATTGCCCACGAATATCGGGCTGTCTTCTGCAAAAAAAAGCTAGTTTTGCTGTACGAGAAAGACAAATCTCAGGCTAAATTTGCGGGGAATTTAAGCCCGCTGCACTGGGAAGGTGCAAAAGCAAAACATATAATTAATCCCAATCTCATGTCTGAGATTGAAGATTTTGTTAAACCTGTTTTTGCAGAAATTGCGATTAATTATGCTGGGATTGACATCGCGCTAGATACAAAAGGAGCATATTGGTTGATTGAAATTAACTCAAGCCCCAATTACGATATTTTTGTGAGAGATAACGATCGCCAAATTATCGTAACAATGTTTAAAGGCATCTTGGAAACCTTAATTGTTAACAAAAAGCCGTAAATGCTCGATTTAAATTTACTCGATCGTATTTAGATGAATGTGGTGTAAGCTGTAGATTAGCTGAAAGGCTTTAAGCGAGATAGGTTTCAGCCAATAACTTAAAATTCACATTTTTTAATTTAATGTAGCCATTCATAAAAGTCGAGTCATCTTGTAATAATTCTGAGTCACCAAGTTGGTAGCTAGGGAGCCAAAAGCTACTCCGAATACTCAACTTACTATATTGATCATTTCTCTTCTTTAAAGTCTTTTGAAGCAAGTGCTCATAGACAAATTGCTTACGGATGCTTCTGTTTTTAATTTCTTCAATTTTATTGGGGTTCCTTAAGTATTTATTGTCTAAGTATTTGATGTCGATGATTTCACAGAAACATCCATCTTGATTTAAAACTTGTCCAATAAAATCATTAAACTGTTCTCTCATCCATTCAACATCTTTATCCCGAAAAAGTGAAGCATTGAAAACATTAGATCGAGGACCTTTATAGAAAGGACCAGAGAATATACCCAAAGGCTGAAGAATTTCTTGATTAAATCTATCCCAGTCGATAATCTGTTTTTTCATGGGCAAATAAAAGAAATGATTGAAGTAATACATCTTATGGAGAGATTCTGAATCAAGCGGAAAAGAAATTTTCCAAAATGAGTAGAAATCTGGGGGTAAGGGAGCATCAATAGTCATACGCCCCTTGCTGTCAATCTTATAGAATGCCTGTAACTTTTCAAAAATAGTATTATCATACCCTTGACCAATATAACAAACTTTCGCCTGCCGATCAATATTAATACCAGAGATGGTGGTTTTATAGCCATGATCCTTCCAATTATGAGCATATACCTTATAAGTCTTCTTGCCCTTAATTTTATTGGTAATCAAAGTTAGTACAACTGCCTCTGGAATCAGTGAAGAACCATTTATCTTAAAAGCGTTTGATAAGTCAATGAGCTTAGCAGATGATTTTGCTCTTTTCACTGTATGAGAACTTAGATAGCGCTCATTCAAGTAAAGTAGTAATGATGGATCGACTATTTTTACTAGATAGGTCAAACACATCGACTCCCAGACACTGTGAAAATTTTTAATACCCCAAATTGCACCGTTTTCTGCTTGATGCCAATTGCCATAAAGAAATAATTCGATTACTTCGTAATACTGCCAATAATCAGCATCTTTGATCGGTGTATTATGCTCAATTATTTCTAACGTATCCTTGAGTATATCTAAAACCTGTTCATAACTTTCTTCATCGAAAAGACTGTCTTGATTTCCGAAATGATGCTGACGAAATCTTTCAGCTAATGCTGTAATTTCAGGATTTACCACCTCTCGAAGTTGCTGCTTAATTTCGCAAAATAGATAGCAATACATCGTGACAATATCAGTGGATTCAAACTGCATTACTCGTCGTGGAAGTAGCATTTCATCCACATAAGCTGCATGATTAGGTAAATACACAGCTTGATGTAAATATTTATGAATCTGGCTGACATCAAACTTGTTACTTTTGCCCAATCTATAAGCAAGGGCTAAAATTTTTGGTTCCTCATAAGCATTCAAAAAATGAGTAATAATATCCAGCTTCGAGTAAAATATATTTTCTGAGTTGTCTTCATCATCTTGAATTTCAGAACCGTGATGACTATTAATTACACCATCACGATCCTGTGTGCCAAACTTACCACTATCATTTATAGAACCTTTCTCAATACAGATTTTTTTAAAAGTGCCGAGAATTTTGTATAGTAGGAAAAACAAATCCCGTTTACCTAAAAAAGTGTTAAGCTCAGGTAGTCGATCATCAAATCCTTTAGGTAGATAAAAGTACAGTTTGTCATATTGCTTTTGAATGCCCACAAATGAGTAACGATCGTAGACTCTTAATTTTAACAAATTGAAATTAATCATTATGGTATATCTTAGCTTTATCAAACATAGTCTAGAAGCCAGTTTTTCCGATGAAATAAGCTTTTTTGTCACTCACTTACTTGAAAAAAGTATAGCCTTTCTCAGGTACATGAGGTATATAATAAGGATTGAAAGTCCCAATATTCAGGGAATCTTGTGTACCTCATCTTTCTAGGAACTGCTATTCTTGAAAAAAATCTTCATCATTCTCAAAATCTTTGCTCCTTATTGAGCTGACATTTTCTTTGCCGATATTATATACTTCCATCATAAATTCTTCCGTCAATTCGATAAAATCTGAATAGCCTGTTAATTTTACCGATGGCTGATTTGGAGTAGATAAAAACTGCTCTAACGGTCGTTTATCCCTTGAAAATACACTATCCCAAAGATAAAACATCAATTTATCTTTTACTTGATCAAGATCAACTTTGCCGTTTTCTGGCTTGATGAACCACCAACCAATTTGTTTATCTTCAATCCGCCGAATCACCTGATGATTTGATTTAATCAATTCATTAATTCCCACAATATACTGTGACCATGCTCCTTTTTCCTCACCATCAATTATTAACTTCACATCTCGCAATTCTTCTGGAATAGATGCGCCTCTTACTGGAGCCTTAACATATTCCCAGTCCCACCGCCGCTTAAAGGCACTATCGAGGTAGTAAATTGATTCATCCGAAGTGTTAATTGTCGCGAGAATAGACAAGTTATGTGGAATATTAATTCGCCGTTGTTGTAGAAGGCTAAATACTCTCCTACCATCAGGATTTTCTGAAGCTAAGTCATCTTTTCTTTTTTTACAAAAGTCTTCACAATGTACTTTAGTATTTCCTTCTTTGATTTCAATTGTTCCCTCGTGAATGATTGGGTTTAGGCACATTGCTTGCAGTAAGCCAACTAACTCCATTTCAGAAATATCGACTTCATAACTCGACCAGCCATCACTTTCGCGATCTAGTAACTGAAATACAGTTCCAAAAATAGCAGCAGCATTGCCTCGATTTAATTCATCAATGACCAGCAGGTAATGGTCTTTCTTCCCCTCAATTAAACCTTGGTATGCCATTCCCAAGATGCGGATAAAATGCCCGGAATAAAATTTATAAATAATCGAGTTGCCTTGGGTGAGTGGCAACAATTTCCCCATAAAATCAGCATAGGTGTACTCTGGATGAAACACTGTCTTGACAGTGTTACTAAGCATTTTGGTAGCTTCATCGAAAGGAATTTTTAATTGATCTATAGCAATTTTCTGAATCTGGTAGCTTTTTCCCGTCCCTGGGCTACCAAAGAGAATCTTTTGAATCGGCTTCTTAATGTCGTCAGGCATTATGGCTATGTAGTATCAATTTCAATACTTAACACCAAAAAGTATAACATACTCTCTTTAGCAACATCAAAAAATACTCCCATTAGCATGAAAATTGACGCAGGAAGGGCCGATCGCACTTCTTCACACGCTAAAATAAACTTAGTCACAATTCCCTGAAAAAAATGACAACACAACTACTAGAACTAGAGGGAACGTGGGAAGAAATTCTCGCCCAATCAGCCAAATTTGCCGATCGCCGAGTTCGCGTTATTGTTCTTGCGGATGAGGAACCGCTGAAGTCAACCGAAGACTGTTTTCGTCAAGGATGGCACGAAGCAATGACAGGAGAGACTGTACCGCTTTCTGAACTGTGGGAAGGTATTGATGCAGCGATCGAGATGATGCAGTCTCTGCCAGAAACTTTACAGCAGCAAGTAGCAGAATACTTGAAAGAGCATATCGCAGACTTAAAAGATGAGCTTCAATGGGACGAATCTTTCAAGAAAACGCAACCGCAACTTGTGGCTGCTGCCCAACGCGCAAAACAAGAAATTGCTGAAGGAAAGGCACAGGAAATGAGACTTAATGAGTTATGAAATCTGCCACCCTTCCTTCCTTTTGGGAAAAATACAATTCTCTTGACATTAAAATAAAAGAGCAAGTAATCAGGCCGGGGCAGGTTTTCGAGATGGTTGGTTTCAGGCAATTATTGTTAGCGAACCCGCCCCTACATCGCCGGGAATCTTGCCTGTTTCACAAGAGTTAAAAACTTACATCCTCTCCAATACCTGAATCCCCAACAACTCCAAACCCAATTTCAAAGTTCTTGCAGTCAAATCGCACAAAATTAACCGCGAAGTCCGCAACGGTTCCTCAGATTTCAACACCTGACACTGCTCAAAAAATTGATTGTACTTTTGACTCAATTCAAACAAATACTGACAAATTCTATTCGGCAATAAATCGCCCTCAACCGCATTTATCACTTCACTAAACTGCAATAAATGTTTGGCTAAAACTAACTCTGCATCAGACTGCAAGATTACTTTCGCACCAGCATCTAAATTCTCGAAATCAATCTCACCTTTGCGGCGAATTCCCTGCACGCGCGCGTAAGCATACAGCATATAAGGAGCGGTATTTCCTTGCAAAGCCAGCATTTTGTCGTAACTAAATACATAGTTGCTGGCGCGGTTTTGACTCAAATCTGCATACTTAACTGCACTCAAACCAACTACGCGACCTACGTTAGCTATAAACTCTTTAGTTTCCTGTCTTTCTTCTGTGACTAATCTGTCTTCCAAATCTTTGGTGGCGCGGACGATCGCTTCATCGAGCAAATCTCGCAATCGTACTGTATCCCCAGAACGAGTTTTGGCTCTTTTGCCGTCTTCTCCCAATACCAAACCGAAGGGGACGTGGACAATCTCGACATCTTCAGGAATCCAATCGGCTTTTCTCGCAACTGCAAATACTTGGGCAAAATGGTTTGCTTGTCCCGAATCTGTGACATAAATTAAGCGCTTTGCATTGTCTTTTTGTATCCGGTAGCGCACTGCTGCTAAATCTGTTGTGGCGTAATTGTAGCCACCGTCGGTTTTCTGGACGATTAGCGGCAGTGGTTCGCCTTCTTTGTTGGTGAAACCCTCTACAAAAACGCATTTCGCGCCGTCACTTTCAACTAGCAAACCTAGATTTGTTAAATCTTCGACTACAGCGGGCAATAGAGGATTGTAAAACGATTCGCCGCGTTCGGTTAATTTGATATCGAGCAAGTCGTATATTACTTGAAATTCGCGGCGAGATTGATCGCACAGCAATTTCCAAGCGCGGCGGGTGTCTTCGGCGCCTGCTTGCAGTTTTACTACTTCTTGGCGGGCGGTTTCTTTGAAGGTTTCGTCTGTGTCAAAGCGCTGTTTTGCTTGGCGGTAAAATGCGACTAAATCTCCTAAGTCTAGGGCGTCAGCGGTTGTGAGGGCTTCGGGGTGAACTTCGCGCAAGTATGCGATCAGCATACCGAATTGGGTGCCCCAGTCGCCGATGTGGTTGATTCTGAGTACGTCGTGGCCTTGAAATTCGAGGGTGCGGGCGATCGCATCTCCGATGATTGTCGATCGCAAATGTCCGACGTGCATTTCTTTGGCTATATTCGGACTCGAAAAGTCGATCGCGATTGTCTGAGGCGTTTTCGCCGGTTCAATCCCCAAACGCGAGTCGGCGGCGATCTCACTAATTTGCGCTTCCAAATAAGCGGGTTTCAGCTTCAAATTGATAAAACCGGGCCCGGCGATTTCTGGGGTTTCGCAGATGTCACTAATATCTAGGTTTTGGATGATTGTCGAGGCGATCGCCCGTGGGGGCTTTCCTAACTTTTTCCCCAAACTCATCGCGGCGTTGCACTGAAAGTCCCCAAAGTTGGGATTGCTGGCGGCGGCTAGCATCGGATCTGCACCTGCATAACTTTCGCCGAATGCAGCGGTGAATGCTTTTTCAAATTTTGCTTTTAACTGTTGGGCGATCGAGTTCATCTTGAATATTTTGATTGGATGTTTATTTTAAACTCTAGATTAAGCACTTTGTGGCAATAATACTCTTACTACTTAGGTAATTTCCCTCTGGTTCTCTCCCTCTGGGCCTATCCCCCTCTCCTCACCTAGTAGGAAATTTTGTACTTAGCTTTGAGCTGCGGATGCGATCAAAATCATTAGCCGTGATAGCACAGAGTACATTTTATCACAGTTGCGATCGCTACACAAATTAAAAAATGTCACATCAAGTCCATGATCTCGATCGCTAGATCATTTAGTTAAATCGCTTACATTAAGGTATGTTAAAATTTTTTCAATGCACCCGAAAATCCTACGAAAGGAAGTAGTTATGTTATCTCAACCAATTTTTGGCGATCGCTCTCTGACAATCGCCTTTTATCAAGCAGTAATCGATCGCTTCTACAACGGTTTCAGTCTCTCCACCGAAGCACTATTACGAGACTGTACCCTCGGCTTCGCCCCCTGTCCCGATGGAGTCAAAACCTTTTTCATTATCGCGCCGAGTCTCGATGCAGCAGAGCAACTAATGAAAAAAATGGACAGTATTTTGGAGCGAGTTGCCGAACTCATGGCTGGAGTCGGACAAGTTGCCCTGTGCATAGTTCCCCCCGGCAGCGAAGCAGAGCAACCGGTAGATCTGCAAGACTTAGAAAAAGTTCCCCCAGATTGTCTGGCTTGCAAATTCTTTACAATTATATGGGCCGATGCTGCGGCCGATCGGTAAAATTGACAGTTAGCAACCAGCAACTCAACACGGTTCGGCTGAACCTGTGCCTGTGGTGGCGCGGGGTAGATTGTCTGTTAGTTACAGTCCCTGGAATTATCGGGCAAAGCGTGCAGGTAATTAGATCGTTTCCCAGGTTGCACTCGCAATCCTTGGCAAGTGTTAAACAAGCAGACAAAATATATATCAAAGGCCCGCTTGTCAGTCGCTCAGATTTTTACCTGCCGGCTCAAACAGCCGTGCATCTACTTTTTACATTCCCAATAAAGGCCACCAAAAAGCCGCATCAACTCTCCTGGGTGTCTCGCTTCAAAAGACAGCAGTAGGAATTCGGCGGTATCGCTGGAAAATAGATTTTTGCGAAATATCTGCTGAGGTTCAGAATAAGCAGAAATATTCTCAAAAATAGATAATAGTTCCGCAGGTTTACCTCAGAAACCCGGTTTCTACCCCCGCGCTTCATATTCGCGGTTCGCTGGGAAATTGACAGAAAATAGACTGTTTGTAGGAGAGTCAATCGATTTTAGATTTTAGATTTTAGATTTTAGATTTTAGATTGGCCCCACGGATAAATGCGGGGGCTTGAGGATTTTAGATTTGAGATTTGGGATTGATTCCACGGATAAATCACGTGGCGGGTACCATCAAGAAATTCCTGGTCATTAGCTAGAAACAGAGCAAAGCTTTACTCAAAAAAAGATCAGTTTTCCAGCGGCACCCCTGGCAGTGCAGAGCGATCGTACCACAGGCTCATAGAATTTGTTAAAAATTTCAGTTGAAAATTTGAATTATTAAATTTTATGCCTAACATTGGCGATAAAATCTAAGATTGAAATTCTCAAATCTGAAATCAAGGCATCATGGTAAAACTGACACCAAATCCCAGCTTTAGTTTAACAATTCGGGTGGCTCTGCCGAACCAGCCGGGAATGCTGGCAAGAGTCACCAGCGCGATCGCATCTGTCGGTGGCAACTTCGGCCAAATCGACTTGATTGAGCAAACCCGCGCCACTACCGTTCGCGATATCAACGTCGATGCCTCCAGCATCGAGCACAATGAAGAAATAGTGCAAGCAGTGAAAGGACTGCCAGATATCAGAGTGATCGACGTATACGATCGCACTTTCAACTTGCACCGCGGCGGAAAAATCAGCGTAGTTAGCAAAATTTCCCTCAAACGCCAGTCAGATTTAGCAATGGCATACACCCCTGGAGTCGGCCGCATCTGCACAGCGATCGCCAATGACCCCCAACAAGTTTATAACCTCACAATCAAACAAAATACTGTTGCCATTGTTACCGATGGTAGCGCAGTTTTGGGACTGGGAAACCTCGGCCCTGCCGCCGCACTGCCAGTCATGGAAGGCAAAGCCATGCTATTTAAAGAATTTGCAGGTATTGACGCCTTTCCTATCTGTTTGAATACCCAAGATACCGAGGAAATTATTCGCACAGTGCAGAATATAGCCCCAGTTTTTGGCGGCGTTAACCTCGAAGATATTTCTTCTCCCCGCTGCTTTGAAATCGAAGCAAGATTGCGGGAAACCTTAGATATTCCGATATTTCACGACGACCAGCACGGCACTGCGATTGTCAGTTTGGCCGCATTAATTAATGCCTTGAAAATCGTCAAAAAAACCATCGCAGAAGTGTGTATCGTGATAAACGGAGCCGGTGCGGCCGGAGTCGCGATCGCCCGGTTGTTGCGTAAAGCAGGTGCCCAAAACATCATCATGTGCGACTCCAAAGGCGTTCTCTCCGAAGACCGCACGGATATGAACCCAGAAAAACTAGAATTTGCTGTGCCTTCGAGCGGTACTTTGGAAGATGCGATCGCCGGTGCCGATGTATTTTTAGGCGTCAGCGCCCCCGGCGTAGTCACCCGATCCATGGTGCGTTCGATGGCCGAAAATCCCATTGTTTTTGCAATGGCAAATCCCATTCCCGAAATTCAGCCAGAATTAATTATGGAAGATGCGGCGATCATAGCAACCGGACGCAGTGACTACCCGAATCAAATTAACAATGTTTTGGCGTTTCCGGGAATATTTCGAGGTGCTTTGGACTGCAAAGCTGCCACGATTACGCCCACTATGTATTTGGAAGCAGCTTATGCGATCGCCTCTTTAGTCAGTCCTTCCCAGCTTGACAAAGAGCACATTATACCGTCTGTTTTTGACGAAAGAGTTGCCATTGCTGTCGCCGGTGCAGTGCAGTTGGCCGCCAGATCCGAAGGTATTGCCCGCGATTAATAGAAGGAAGAAGGAAGAAGGAAGAAGGAAGAAGGAAGAAGGAAGAAGGTTGGAGAGAAGATACCATGTATAAATTAATCGTCTTTGTACCAGTTTTGTACTTCTTCTTTTGAAATTTTTCTGGTTTCTTCTCATTCCCTCTTTCCTCCTCCCCGTTGATTATTATAAGCTGAGACGCAGCTATATTGTATAATATCAATACTCCGGACAGTTTTGGGAACGAGACTACAAGCTTACGCGGGGCAAGGATCATAAATAAAGTCGAATTAAATCTAAGTCAGGGGTGGAGCTGACATTGATTTAATTATCCACAGTCGCTCAAAGTCAAGCGAGAATAAGCCATTGGGCTATATAAAAACTGTCCGGAGTATTGTTTTTTGTAGGTTGGGTTGAAGCATGAACCCTACCTACGGAAGTTATTTAATCCACGATCCTAATAACCTCTAAACAGTATCTTTGTAAATAAAACGCTGGACATCGGACGCTGGTGAAGCCGGGTTTCTGAGCGTATTTCTCCTTGCTAAAACCACGATTTTTTCCTACAGTTCCCAATCACACTCCGACGCCTAGAAACCGGGATTTTTAATTGCAGTAAATTAGTAGAACCAAGTATTTTTCTTAAAAAACTACGTTTCTCGCCCCAATCGGCCGTAAGTCCTGGTAAAATTTCTTGTAATGCTGCCAAAAAAGTGGAATGCATACCCAGCTACCTTCAGCGCAAAGGTGCGCTTACCTTAAATTCTGGCCATTCAGTTGAGGCCAGCAGCCCCGATGAAACTGGTTGTGGCACATTAGGTGCTGTAACCCCAAGCAAAAGGAACGAAACTGCCATCAAGCCGCCGTACAAGGCAGCCGATCGCTTGCGAGTTCCCAGGCCCACCCATTGAGGATTTAGCAGACCCAGACAAAAAGCCGGTGTGGAAAACATAAAAGTTAATACAAACAAGCTGGACATCACGCACCTCCGAACTAGCGAAATTGCAGCGATTAATTACTTTTATCTCCAATTAATAGCTCACAAATCAGCTTAAAAAAGTGGCAATTTAGGATTTATAACTTGAGAATTATTGATGTTTATCAAACAATAATAAATTTTTTAAAATCTCTTACTTTAGATAGTTGTTAAAAAAATAAGAGCTTTCTAGAGAGTCCAAAAATTCAGCTTAAAATAGACACTAAATTCCTTACTCAAAATATGAAAGTCCGCTTTAATATAGTGCGCCAAAATCAAAACGAGGCTCATCGGGTTCACACTTACACCCTAGATGTGGAAGAGAGCAATACCATCCTCGACTGCCTCAACATTATTAAGTGGGAACACGACGGCACTTTAGCTTTTCGCAAAAATTGTCGCAATACAATTTGCGGCAGTTGTTCTATGCGAATTAACGGTCGCTCAGCATTAGCTTGCAAAGAAAATGTAGCCAGCGAACTTGCAAGACTGCAAAAAATAGCCCATTCCAGCTCAGCAGAAATGCCTACCGATTTCATCCCAGAAATCACCGTCGCCCCAATGGGAAATATGCCGATTATTAAAGATTTGGTTGTTGACATGACCAGTTTCTGGGACAACCTAGAAGCAGTTGAACCCTATGTCAGCACCGCCTCGCGAGCAATTCCAGAACGCGAATTTCTGCAAACTCCAGAAGAGCGATCGAAACTCGACCAAACAGGCAACTGCATCCTCTGTGGTGCGTGCTATTCTGAGTGCAACGCCCGCGAAGTCAACCCGGAATTTGTCGGCCCCCACGCCCTCGCCAAAGCTTATCGGACGATCGCCGACTCCCGCGACAGCGAAACCGAAAATCGGCTCGAAAAATACAACGAAGGCATCGCAGGCGTCTGGGGATGCACCCGCTGTTACTACTGCAACTCGGTTTGTCCGATGGAAGTTGCGCCGATGGATCAAATTGGTAAGATTAAACAGGAGATTCTCGATCGCAAAGACGACCAAGCGAGTCGATCGATCCGCCACCGCAAAGTCTTAATAGATCTCGTCAAAGAAGGCGGCTGGATAGACGAGCGCAAATTTGGCATCGAAGTAGTAGGAAACTACTTCCGCGACGTTAAAGGTTTGCTGAGTCTGGGCCCCTTGGGTTTGAGAATGATCGCTCGCGGCAAGTTCCCGCTGTTTTTTGAGCCTTCAGAAGGTACCGAAACCGTGCGAAATCTGATCGAATCGGTTCAAAGTTTAGAAAACTCAGCAGATTAGCGATCGGCTGCTATTTTCCTGGTAAATTACAAGTTGTGCGATCGCAAAGCTTCCCAAAAATTCTCACTCACAACTCGAAACTTAAAACTTTTAAATGACTGCCAAAACTCCTCCATCCCCAAAACCGACAACCCCAAATACCCCAAAACAACCAGAACCAGCGTTTGGGTGGAATGCCTATGCAGAACAAATCAACGGACGATTTGCAATGGTGGGATTCGTGGGACTTTTACTGCTAGAATTCTTCACCCGCCAGGATTTTTTTACTTGGCTGGGTCTGCGTTAAATTAATCAAAATCAATTAAAAAAGGAAGCTGAAAAATCATCTATATTTCAGCTTCCTTTTGATTTTTAAGAGTTATAGTCATTTCAAATAAGTATGAGACACTCTTTATGCACAATAAGCACGAATAACTTCATCAAGAGATGTGTTAGG
>NZ_JAUBVE010000025.1:0-74750 GCF_036705715.1 Microcoleus sp. AT3-D2
TGATTTTAAACCATCCTAATCTTCCTTCAGTCTTGTCTTATGGTACTTTGGCTGCTTAAAAACTGTCCGGAGTATTGATTTATTTTAAATTTAAAATAGACAATGGTTTATTATGTATGGGTTTGCAGCTTGTCTACAGTTGCATTCATTTTTTGAACTCGTATCACTAACGGCGTTACGCGGTGCTAGAAAACCAGGAATCTCAAAACGCTCCCCTCTCTCCATTTTTATTTTCCAGATCTGCTAAATCACCTGTAGCTGAGATAAACTGATTTGGAAGTAGCTCGCGCGTTTTGCAAGTTGCCTCTGTGTAACCGAGACACTGCTAGTGCAACCTGTCATCAGCCACAGCAAAATAGGTGCCAAAATTAACTCTACAGTCTCAGATTTCCATTAACTGCGCGTCTACAATCTCAAATCAAAAGTCAGCAGCAAGGACAAACCTATGGCGAACTCAACTATTGGCTTAGAAAATCAACTTTACGATTATCTGTTATCTATTTCTCTGCGGGAACCCGATATTCTCGCTTCACTACGGGAAGAAACTGCTAAACATCCTATGGGTATGATGCAGATAGCTCCCGAACAAGGTCAGTTTATGGAGATGCTGGTGCAGCTTATGGGAGCGACAAAAACCCTAGAAATAGGGGTTTTTACTGGTTATAGCTCGCTGTGCGTAGCTTTAGCACTGCCTTCTAACGGTCAAATTATTGCCTGCGATGTCAGCGAGGAATATACTGCGATCGCACGACGCTATTGGGAAGCTGCGGGCGTTGCTAATAAGATTTCTTTGCAGTTGGGCCCAGCAATAAATACTCTCGACAAACTAATAGCCGAGGGACAAGCAGGAACCTTTGATTTTGCGTTCATCGACGCCGATAAAGAAAATTATGAGGCTTATTTTGAGCGATCGCTGCAACTTGTACGCAATGGCGGTTTAATTGTAATTGACAATGTTCTGTGGTCTGGACGAGTTGCTGATCCTCAAGTACAAGACACAAGTACCACCGCCCTTCGTAGTTTCAACGACAAATTGCGTAAGGATCCCAGAGTTACTCTCAGTGTTGTCCCCATTGCTGACGGGCTGACTTTGGCCCTGAAACGCCGTTGGGCTACTCTGATGGAACCTGAACAGCATAATTAAAGAGTTGTTTGCGGTTTGCGGTTCATTTTTAAATTGCCACAAACTGCTAATTATTCAAGAATATACAAGTCAGTTTTATATATAGACTAAGGTGCGCTGAGCGCACCCTAGAAACTCAAAAGTATAGAGTAAGGTGCGCTGGGCTCACTCTACAGAATGATGTATTTTTTAGTTAATCAGAGGCGTAACTTCGGGTGTCTAATTTACAGGTAAAATTACCGATTCACGAAACTTTTCAGTGTACCGTTCAAGGCGAAGGTTACTGGACGGGGACTTTAGTTGATTTTATTAGATTGGCAGGTTGCCCTGTGCGGTGTCCTTGGTGCGACACAGGCTACGAAAATGGGGGCAAAGGTTTGCCGTCTGTGCCGCAGTCGATCGCCCAATTGCTAGCTCAATTGCAGTCTCCGAGAGTTGTCATTACTGGCGGCGAACCTTTCATTCACCGGGATTTGCCGGAGTTAGTTGAAGCTTTGTTACAAGCTGACAAGGAGGTGAGTATTGAAACTTCCGGTGCTTGCTGGCAGGATGTTTCCCCGCAGGCTTGGATTACTCTTTCTCCGAAGGAACACGTCAATCCTAAATATCCGGTGCAAGAGCTTTTTTGGACTAGAGCAAATGAAATTAAGTTAGTGATTAGCACTGGCGAAGAAGTTGAATTTTATCACAAGCATTGGGAAAACAATGTTAATATTCCGGTTTTCTTGCAACCAGAATGGAACTCAAAAAGTTCAGCGATTCCCATTATTTTGGAATTGCTGAAACAAAATCCTAGTTACAGGCTATCTTTGCAAACTCACAAGTTTATTGGCGTGCAATAATTTGATGATTTAGCCAGAGCTATTCGTCAGGTGGGCGGTGCAGAATGGGGAGTGCATCGCCTTACAATCTGTGTAAATATGTGCGCTATAATTAAAACAGCAATTTATGATAATTTTAACGTAATGGAAACAACTACGGAAACCCCAATGGGAAAAGTTATCACAACCCTGGTAATTACGAATCGGCTGGATGAAGGAAAAGCCGAAGATAATCTGATTCCAATCGAGCAAGTGAGGTCTGTTACTCTAGAAAATGTTTTGGTGGATACGGGGGCGACAACTTTGTGTTTGCCTAAAGATGTCATCGCCAGACTGGGTTTGAAAATTCTCAAGCAAGTGGTTGTGGAAACAGCCACGGGCATTAGTGAGGCGAGGATTTTTCAAGATGCCAAGATTTCTCTGTGCGGCCGCGAAGGGACTTTTGAGTGTTTGGAATTGCCAGAGGGAAAAACTCCACTTTTAGGGGTGATTCCGATGGAAGCGCTGGGAATTGAAGTCGATTTGAAAAATCAAAGATTGAAGGTTTTGCCCGACGGGCCGACGGAAACTTATTTGACAATTCTTTGATATTCTTGAGTTTGGATGCCAGCTATTCGATCGGCAGCGCTAAGATGGTTAAGCACTGTTTTGCACTACTCTCATGTCCCAACGCGCCGAAACCTCAAACAGCCAGCCAAGTGCATCCCGCAACGGGCATAATGTGACGAATTCTCACTCTAACAACCAAAATACGATTCGGGTTCGCGGTGCGAGACAGCACAACCTGAAAAATATCGATCTGGAACTGCCGCGCGATCGCCTGATCGTTTTTACTGGTGTCTCCGGTTCGGGTAAGTCTTCCCTCGCTTTCGATACAATTTTTGCCGAGGGACAGCGCCGCTACGTCGAGTCTCTCAGCGCTTACGCGCGCCAGTTTTTGGGACAGTTGGACAAACCGGATGTGGACGCGATCGAGGGGTTGAGTCCGGCTATTTCGATCGACCAAAAGTCAACTTCTCACAACCCGCGATCGACTGTTGGCACTGTTACAGAAATTTACGATTATCTCAGATTGCTCTACGGCAGAGCTGGCGAACCGCACTGTCCGATTTGCGATCGCTGCATTGCACCGCAGACAATTGATGAAATGTGCGATCGAGTCATGGCACTTCCCGACGGCACTCGCTTTCACCTTCTGGCACCAGTTGTGCGCGGAAAAAAAGGCACTCACCGCAAATTATTGTCGAGTTTAGCTTCCGAAGGATTTATTCGCGTTAAAGTTAACGGAGAAATTTTAGAACTGTCGGAAAATATCGAATTAGATAAAAATCATACGCACAATATCGAGATAGTTGTCGATCGGTTAATTAAAAAACCCGGTTTAGAAGAACGTTTAGTTGATTCTCTGGCAACTTGTTTGCGCCATTCAGAGGGAATTGCGATCGTTGAAGAGTTACCGACTGATGAAAATTCCGAACCACAGGGGCCGATCGTATTTTCCGAAAACTTTGCTTGTCCCGAACACGGCGCAGTAATGGAGGAACTTTCACCCAGGTTATTTTCTTTTAATTCGCCTTACGGCGCGTGCCAAAATTGTCACGGTTTGGGGAGTTTACGGACTTTTGCGCCGGAGTTGGTAGTTCCCGACGAGAAAGCGCCTCTTTATTGTGCGATCGCGCCTTGGTCAGACAAAGACAATTCCTATTATCTCTCTTTGCTTTGCAGTATTGCTGATACTTGCGGGTTTGATATCGACACTCCTTGGTATCGATTAAAGCCCGAACACCAGCGGGTAATTTTGTACGGGAATGAGTCCAAGCGCAGCGCAGAAAATAAAAAGCGCGACGGCAGCACTGATTTTAGGAGAGATTTTAATGGCGTGATTTCCATGTTGCAGCGCCAGTACGACGATACTGGTTCTGATTTGATCAAGCAGAAGTTGGAACAGTATCGGGTCGATCGCTCTTGCGAGGTTTGTCAGGGCAAACGCTTGAAACCCGAGGCGCTTTCGGTGCGGTTGGGACAGTACGGAATTGTAGATTTAACCAGTATTTCGATTCGCGAATGTCGCGAAAGAGTAAATAATTTGGGATTGAGCGATCGGCAATTCCAAATATCCGATTTAGCCCTGAGAGAAATCAAAGCAAGGCTGCAATTTTTGCTCGATGTCGGGTTAGATTACCTGACTTTAGACCGCGCAGCAATGACGCTTTCGGGCGGAGAAGCCCAGCGAATTCGGCTGGCGACTCAAATCGGTTCTGGTTTGACTGGTGTTCTCTACGTTTTGGACGAACCGAGCATCGGACTGCACCAAAGAGACAACTTTCGCCTGCTGCAAACCTTAACAAAATTGCGCGATTTAGGCAATACTTTGATTGTCGTAGAACACGATGAAGAAACCATGCGAGCGGCCGACCACATTGTGGATATTGGCCCCGGCGCCGGCGTTCACGGTGGCAAAATTATATCGCAAGGAAGTTTAGCAGACTTGCTGGCGGCCGAGGAATCTTTGACCGGGGCTTATTTGTCGGGAAAGCGAGTAATTGAAACCCCTAATGAAAGAAGAAAAGGCAACGGCAAAGCTCTCTCAATCATAAATGCAACGCGCAACAATTTAAAAAATATTGATGTAGAAATTCCCCTGGGAAAACTCGTCTGCGTGACCGGCGTTTCCGGTTCTGGAAAATCTACCTTAATCAATGAATTGCTGTACCCGTCGCTGCAACACTATATCACCAAAAAAGTGCCTTTACCACCCGATATGGACGCCCTCAAAACTAAAGGCGAACGCTCTCTAGAGGATGTGGTTGATAAGGTAATTGTTATCGATCAATCTCCCATCGGCCGCACTCCGCGTTCTAATCCCGCTACTTACACGGGAGTCTTTGATGTGATTCGCGATTTGTTTGCCGAAAGCATTGAAGCGAAGGCAAGAGGTTACAAAGCGGGGCAGTTTTCTTTTAACGTGAAAGGGGGAAGGTGCGAAGCTTGCGGCGGCCAAGGCGTGAATGTGATTTCGATGAATTTTCTGCCGGATGTTTACGTGCAGTGTGAGGTTTGCAAAGGTGCACGGTACAACCGAGAAACGCTGCAAGTGAAGTACAAAGGCAAGTCGATTTCTGATGTTTTGAACATGACCGTGGAGGAATCTTTGGAGATGTTTAAAAATATTCCCAGGGCGGGCGCCAGACTGCAAACTTTGGTTGATGTTGGTTTGGGTTATATTCAGTTGGGACAGCCGGCGCCGACGCTTTCTGGGGGCGAAGCGCAGCGGGTAAAATTGGCAACGGAACTGTCGCGCCGCGCTACTGGGAAGACGCTTTATTTAATCGATGAACCGACGACGGGTTTGTCGTTTTATGATGTTCACCATTTGTTAAATGTGCTGCAAAGATTGGTGGATAAGGGTAATTCAATTTTGGTAATCGAACACAATTTGGATGTGATTCGGTGCTGCGATTGGGCGATCGATTTGGGACCTGAAGGGGGAGATAAGGGCGGCGAAATTATTGTGGCGGGGACGCCGGAGGATGTGGCGGCAAATCAGAGGTCTTATACTGGGAAATATTTGCAAGCGGTTTTAAAGCAGCATCCTTTGGGGGAGGCTGTAGCTGTTAGCTAATATTAAATTTGGTAGGACTTACGCACAGGGATGTAGAAACCGGGTTTTTTCCGAAAATACGGATTGTAGCCGCCATAAAAGGTAAAAAACCCGCTTTTTCGACATAAATAGTGACGATGAAGGAAGGTTTACTTTGGGATTACATCCAGAAAAGGAACAAGGGCATTCGGTTGGACGAGTGGTTATGGGGGTTCGCCAACTTCGGGAAACCAACGCAAGTGCGAGTCGCGTTGGCCGCGAGTTGGGCATCATTGCCGATATGGGAGTCCTACTCGGAGAAATGGGACGAGAACCACGCGGTATTCGGCTCACTGACGCTGCGTGAATTGCTCGTTGTCATTGAAACGGAGCTTACATTACCCAGTAGCTTTAGTAGCGCGATATACGCAGCGTTTGGCTCGGCACAGGACGTAGAAGAGAAGGCCTATTTCAATGCTAATGAAGGCAGTGTCACCTACGACTATCAACTACAGCATTTACACGCTGTCTATGCAGCAAGTGCCGTTGTGTGGACGGGCAAGGCAGCTTTATGGACTCCTCCGAACGAACTTGCGTTCGACGTTTGTTCGGACGCTGCTCAATTGTCGGCTCGACGAGCTGCAGGGCAGGATCCGACTATGAGGTGTTTGAGGCGGTTTGGTACGCAAAGCAGGCATTGCAAGCAACTGATACGGACATGATTGAGTGTATTGTCTCCTCACTTGAAGGTGTCATAAGGACGTAACAATTAAAATATAAAAATGAGTAAGCATATCAACTTCTTGGGATATACCTTGTGGGTTTCAGATGATAGGAAGCAATCTCCTGATGAAGCAGTATCTTTAAGTCGCTGTTTTTACAGCCCTGGGGTCTTAGCTGCTTACTGTCTTGTCAGCAACTTTTCGGTGGGAATATTTTTGTACAGTATAAATTTATCTCGTCGAGGCTATGTGTGGCGAGGTCGATTATTAGCTATCTTGTCAGCGTCATTCCTGATTTGTCTAGCTTTTCGAGATTTTTTTGCTGATAACTTCTTTGCATATCGTTCAAGACTACTCATCAATGCGTTGGTTGCCATAGCACTTTATGGAAGTGAGAAATCCCACTTCTATCGAGCAATGCGAAATGGTGGTAAGCCAGCTAGATGGTGGATGCCATCGATCTGGATTGCTATCATTGTGGTAATACAGTGGTTACTAAGTTTTGTGCTACAGATATCGAAACCAGCATCTTAGGCTACCTCACTGCTCAACCGAGCAGGAATATTGTCCTAAATTTAGAGAGTATTGAATAGTTGCTTCAGATTTGAACCCGCAAAAACTGTCATCGAACGTTATGAAATTCGACTAATTATTTACAATCCAACTCGTGAGGCGATCGACCAATGGATAGACTAAACGAATACCGCAAAATTGTTTGTGACTTTCTCGAAGACTTTTCTAAAAATGACGCAAATGCTCAGCTAATATTCGATATCGCCCGCGATCGATACCTCGTAATGCACAACGAATGGCGCGACGAATATCGCATCTATGGGTGTGCCATGCAGCTTGATATCATCGAAAATAAAATCTGGATTCAACACAACAGTACCGAAATCTATATCGATCGAGAACTGATTCAACGTGGCGTGTCTCCTCAAGATATCATTCTTGGGTTTCGCTCCCCCAGCATCCGAAAACTCCTTGCCACCAACTATTCCTAGAGACAAAGATTCTGTGGTAAAATGATGAGATAGCAGGTTATTCTTTGCCCTATGAGAATGGCAGAACCGATATTTCCATTGTCTCGTGTTTCGGGAGTTCCAGTCACCAAGTTCTATGCGTATTTTGTCCCGCAGCACCTTGCGAAACTTCTGGGAAACTCATCCAGATGCCTCAGAAGCACTACAAACTTGGTACTACGAAGCGTCTCACGCCAATTGGCAGAGTCCAGTCGATGTTAAGTCCGCTCATCGTAATGCCAGCATCATTGCAAACAATCGTGTTGTGTTTAACATCAAAGGCAATTCCTATCGGCTGATTGTTGCCATTCGTTATGACATCGGCATTATTTTTATCCGCTTTATTGGCACTCATGCCGAGTATGACAAGATAGATGCAGAAACAATCTAAACAGAAATTGATATATGGAAATACGTCCAATTAGAAGCCAAACTGACTATCAGGAAGCCCTTCGAGAGGTTGAGTTGCTGTTTAATGCACCTCCTAATACACCTGACTCCGATCGCCTAGATGTGCTCAGTACCCTAGTAGAAGCTTACGAGAAGGCACACTTTCCGATCGCAATACCCGATCCCATTGCAGCCATTCAATACTACATGGACGCCCGCGGATGGTCTGGTAGCGATTTGGAACAATGTATTGGCAGTCGAGCTAGAGTATCTGAGATATTATCTCGCAAACGCTCCTTGACTTTAGAAATGATTCGGAAGCTGAATCAAGAGTTAGGAATTCCCGCTGAGATTCTCATCCAGCCCTATGAGTCGCTACAAACCTCTGCCTAACAATAGAACACCATATTTTGGTTGGTTGGTAATTTTCCATTGCACAGACAATGCACCCCAACTGTCACAAAGCAGGATTTTGGATTAAAGATTAACTATCTTGAATTGTGGGAGACATTGCCATATTTTGTGCTTGTGTCTGCATGAATTCAATGTCCGATCGCGACCAAGTGCGGGACCCGCTGCACTGATGAGCAATTAACAGCCCCCACAGTCCTTTGTTCGTTAAAATTGGCACAACTAAATTGGCGCGAACTTTCAGGCTACGCAGAAAATCTCGGTGGCATTGGTTAATTGGTTCTACTTCAATGTCTGCAATTGCTTTAACTCTGCCGGCTTCGTACAAAGCAGCGTATTCGTGGTTAAAACATTCGTCTGGTCCTGTTGAACCCAAGATGGAGAGTTCGATCGCACTCAACATCTCGTAAGTCACTCGACCTTGCCACTGTCTGTAAAAATAGTACAGTACGGCGCGATCGCTCTGCAAAACTTCTCTGATGTCGTAGAGGGATTTTTCAACTAATACATCGCGCTTTAGACGATCTGTCAAGCGGTTAACAATGTTTTGCAGGCGATCGCCAGACATGATATTAACTCCTTTAATTCCTAGTACACTTGCCCGATCTGAATTATTTAACTTGCACCCTCACAACACCTCAAATTATTGCGGATCGGGATTTTCGCGCGATCAAAAATGAGTAATTTTTGGCTTAACAGTTGTCGGGATGCGAGCAACATTATACTATTATTTTGACAGAGATAGCAATATTTTCGGGAAACGGGCGATCGGCTTTTTTTTACGCACCCCTTTTGCGAAGAACCACGGGCGGGATGCCTGTTGCACAAAGGAAGAGAAAAGGAAGAGTTTACAAGTGCTGGGGAAATTGCTAGATATGCCTAAAGTTGGTTCCTCTCAAAGAGAGTAACTGCTAGGATATCTCGAAAGCTAGAGGAAGCATCAAATATGTCTGTGCTAGAAACTGCTGGGAAACACGAATTTATCGCTACGAACGGCATTAAACTGCACTATGTCACTCAAGGTTCTGGGCCGCTGATGCTGATGCTGCACGGATTTCCTGAATTTTGGTATTCTTGGCGACATCAAATCCCAGAATTTGCATCAGATTATAAAGTCGTCGCTGTGGATCTCAGGGGTTACAACGACAGCGACAAACCTCACGATCAATCTGCTTACGTGATGGCAGAGTTTGTGCAAGATGTCAAGGGCATTATTCAGGGTTTGGGATACGAAAGTTGCGTCTTAGTTGGTCACGACTGGGGAGGCGCGATCGCCTGGAATTTTGCTTATGCTTATCCCCAAATGGTGGATAAATTAATTGTGATGAATCTACCGCACCCTGCCAAGTTTGCTGAAGGGTTACGCACTCCCCAACAATTGTTGAAAAGTTGGTACATTTTTTTGTTTCAATTGCCAGTTTTGCCGGAGTTGTTAATTCAGTTGGGCGACTATCAGGCAATTTCGGCTGCTTTGGAAGGTATGGCAGTTGACAAAAGCACCTTTAGTCTCTCAGATATCGAAGCTTACAAAGATGCGGCTGCCAAACGGGGCGCTCTGACTGCTACTATCAATTATTACCGCAATATTGCTCGCGGATTTCTCGATCGCCAGAATTGGAGGGTTCTGGAAGTTCCCACGCTGATGATTTGGGGAGAAAATGATGCCGCCCTCGGCAAAGAGTTAACCTATGGAACCGCAGATTACGTCCGGGATTTTCTGATTCATTACATTCCTAATTGCAGCCACTGGGTGCAGCAGGAACAGCCGCAGTTAGTGAATCGGTACATGAGAGATTTTTTGGCAAGCAAAGCTGTTTGAGCTGATATTTGGCACTATTTTCCCCGGTAGCACTTTTTAGGAATTTATAGTTTTGGAGGCGCCCTGACGCTCGTAAACCGGGTTTTTTACCGAGATTGAAAATCTTAATTAAGTATTTTCGTAAAAAACCCGGTTACAAGTGAGTCTCGACGTTCACCGACTGCTGATTCCCTCCGTCGTGCGCCCGCTCATTTCCCAGGGCTGAATGCGGTAAATTGCGATGGTCTCCGCACGCCCCTGCGAGTCAATCCAGGTGCGATTGATGGCGGGCGAAAGTGTGGGGTTGTGTTCTTTGACCAATTGCATAGCGCGATCGATGTCTTCCTGCTGCGTAAGGCGTTCTGCTCGCCCGTTCACGACAACGCTGCGCCAGTGTTCCATATCGCGGATTTCTTCCACTTGCAAGCAGACTTCTGGATTGCCGTCCATATACTTCGTTTTCATCCCGACTGTTGTGAAAATGTATATGTCCGAATCTTGGAGATAATAGTGCATTGGCAAAACGTAGGGATGCCCTTCAAATACACAGCCGAGGTGTCCGTGTCCTACTTGCTGCAAAAGTTCTTGTATTTCTTGTGAACTCATTTCATCAATATCTAACATTGTTATGCTCCTTTAAGACTTACTCTAGAGAAATCCATCGATGTTTTAGGTTGCTTCACCAGTGGGGCTTTGGGTCTAATTATTGCGCTTTTGATGCGCCTGTTTTGTCGCTCTAAACAAGTATATAATTCTACTAAAATTAACCTGGGTTAGTCACAAATATCATCTACCTTTAGACCGAGATATTTTTTTCGGAAAAATTGTATGATTTTGAAAATAAACCCTCTGCAATTTCTGAGGGTTTAATGTTTTTATTAAATGGCGATCGTCTAATTAATTAATAAAAGCGTTTTTTCCTAACGGGACTTAAACAAATTTTTAGCCCACATCCAGCCCACACTCGCTTTATCTTTAGCTTGGGCGTCCATGTTTTCTTGTTACCAGCGAACAAAAGGCGATCGCCCCCTGTAATTCTCTGAAACTAGATATAGCAGAAGGAAGAAGGAAGAAGGAAGAAGGAAGAAGCAATAAAATCAATCGTTTCAGCCATTAACAACGTCCTAACCGTCTTGGCGGTTGCTATATAATCCCTGCTCAAAAAACATCGCCGCATAACCGCAGCGCGCAATTTAGGGATGGTTCACGCTGCGGTTATGCGGCAAATGCGATCGGCTTGATGCTGATGAGCCGCCCTGTCTGGCGTGACTGCCGAGCCTGGTATATAACTCCCTCAAACGCTTGAAATCTCGTATTTTGTGGGTGAACACTGCCCTCATAGCCTATTGGTACGATCGATCGACTTTACCTCATCCTACGGACTGGCGATCGGCAATAAACCTAGTTTATTCTTAATCACCTGTTTAAAAGAAGAAGCTTGACAGGGCTGGTTAATAGAGTAAAAATCTTTAAAGCCTCAAGCCTGAATTCCAAATCCCTAGACTATTAGAGAGATTTTAAGACCTACCTTGACAGGGCTGGAGGTTAAGCACTATTTCTAGAACTAAAAACAGAGAGCGGGATTGTTGTCTTTGAAAGTGAGTCTGATAGAATTTAGGTAACATATATTTTGATAGGTCGAGTGTAACTTTAGTTTGACCTATCTTTTTTTAACACAAGTCGATCAAATATTAGCCGTGTCTGGGTTTCCGGCGGCGTTGTCACCCCGCCAGATACTTAACGCAATTTATAGGATTAATTGTTATACCCAAATATTTTACTGGGGTTCTTCGAGGTGAACCTTCACTTTTGACTGCTACCCGTGCTATTTTACTTTATGTATTAATTATTGAAATTGGTATAATCGTTAATGCTTTTTTATTACAATACCTAACAAACTAGATCGCCCGTCGAGTTAGATTAGCGAGGGGTCTCTTTACCTCGGGCATAAAATAACCTAAATTAGTAGTTAATAATCACGTGTTATCAAAAAATAGAATTCTGAATTTGTTTCTAGGGCTTTTAATTGCCCTCAGCCTAGAGTTGTTCATCGGAACGACAACTTTTGCTCAAAACATCGAAACAATTAAAATTTCCGGTACTGCTGCGGGTGTCAGCACTCGCTACATCGGTGCAGTCGAGGGCAATATCAATTTCGACATCAAAGATTTGCAAGATTTGGGAATTAATACCTACCGCATTTACGGCGGGATGTCCCGGTGGGAACCCGAAGACGACGACGGTAAATACGGTTGGCCATCTATTGACGAAATTAAGACAAATCCCAATATAATTAATTGGGCGAATTGGGATCAGATTATGACTAATCCGCCCCAGGGTAGCGATTATTGGTGGTCGGGACGACCAGGTACGGTTTGGCAAGGCAATGCCAGGACTATTTTTAATACTCTAAAACAAGCAAATATTCGCCCGGTTGTCAGCATTCGCAATGTTGATAATAGCTGGAATCCGAGTTGGGCGCTGCAACTGAATCCGCCGCGCACAGGAGAAGATTGGAACGAGTGGTGGGAACACGTTTTTGCTACGGTTTATTGGCTGAATGTTCGCAATGATTACCGCGTTGATGATTGGGAAATTCACAACGAACCGGACAATCGCGATCAGGGTTGGGGCGGGACTAGGCCTGACTATTTTGAATTGGTTAAGGTGGCAAAAGATGCGGTAGACTTTGTTTATAAAACTTATTTGCCCGATCGCACTTACCGCATCCACGGCCCGAAAACCATAGGCGGCAGCAATTGGCCGGCTAGTGCTTTGCAGGAAATACCGAATTATTTCGATACAGTCAATGTCCACAACTACGATGCAGATATTTCTAACTACATCCGCAAAGTGCGCGGCTGGATGAACGGTACTGTCCGCGCTAACTCGCAGCTTTGGGTAGGAGAATGGGGAACTTACAACATGAGCTACGGCGATTTATCTTTAGCTTTAAATTTGATTAAGAATTTGATTCGAGGTTCTCAACCGGGGGATAATTATATTGACGGCAGTCACATATTCTGTTTGTACGACTGGGGCAAGCCCGCAGGGGCGGAAGGTTTGCTAGGGGACGGGGGAAAACGGCGCGCGGGCTACTATGCTTTGCGGATGGGAATTAGGGCTTTGCAGGGGGGGAAAACTACCTTTTTTCCTATCACTAACAGTTCGGATTTAATGGCAGTTGCCACTCTTGATGCTAGCAAGAATGTTTACTTGCTGGTTGTCAATGACCAAGCAACATCTTACACTGTTAATGCTGATATTTCGGAGCTGATAAAAACTGGTAATGGCACGGTGCGGGAGTTCAGTTCTAAAACAATGGATGAGGTTGTTGGTAGATTAACGCTGAAGGGCGGCAATGCGAGTTTTGCGGTGGCGGGGAACAGCGCTATTCTCATCAAGTTCGACCGCCAGAATTGAAGCTCAAATCCTCTGGGCCATAATTGGGATAAGATAGAATTAGTTATGCTCAGAATTATTTATTTTCTGCCTGCTTGGCCTTGGAACCCTGGAACCCTGGAACCCTGGAACCCCTAATTGCACAGTTGCCATACCTAAGTCGTCCTGTTGTGATTCCCCTCCTGTCGCTGGTAAATTGGTAGCGTGCAGGTATCTTGCCTCAAACAGAATGCGAGCGAGAGTTCCGTTGAGGGCGAGAAAGTAGGGTGCAGTCTAGACAATCGCAGAAATTCTTGCTCGTAAACCCGCAGCAGTTAGGCTAGGCGAGGAATTACCCGCCCACTTTCATCTGGGCCCTCTGGCAGATAGCATTGGTTCTGAAAGTCAGAAACCGTCAATTATCAGGATATGGCACGGAATTAATTTTAAATGCCAAGATGCTGGAAGTAGGGGTGAGTTTAATCGTACAGAAACTTTGAGCGCGCTGGGAAATCTCGCGGGCAAAGCCTCTCAATCAATCTGCTGCTTGCGATCGGGTTTTTCCAACAAATATCACTTTTATGCCCCCTGATGTTTATTCCCTCCCTCAGTCAGGTCATCAACCGCAATCCCCTCACCGTCACCCCTGAGACGCCCGTAGAAAAGGCGATCGAGCTGATGAGTAGCACAGGAGCCAGTTACGTCCTCGTGGTAGAACCGCGCGGGAATTCTCAACTCGGAAATTCTATGAACGGGACTTCCCCAGAATCGCGGGAACAGTCGGGTTTCTACAACGGTGTACCGCGTGCGCTACACGCAGGAGGCAACGGGCTGCCTCTCAACGGCTCAAAAGCTCCCTATGCGGGCGGCCAGACAGTGCTGGGGATTTTTACAACGCGAGATATCGTACAGCTAAATTCGATCGGCGCTGCTTTGAGGGGATTTGCGATCGAGCAAATCATGATCAGAACCGTAACTGTAGCCCGAGAATCGGAAATTCCCGACTTTTTTGCCTTAGCAAATGTGCTGGAGAAAAATCAGATCAGCCATTTGCCCGTCGTCAGCGACACTGAAGAACTTGTTGGTTTAATTAGCTCTCAAAGCTTGGTGCAAATGTTGCAGGGAATTGGGGAATCGACACCAAAAGCAATTAGCAGCGCTTCGCCACCTGCGACTTTCGCGTTCCCTCCGCCGCTGCCAATTGTGCATCAGAAATTAGAGCTACCTGCAAGTTTAATTAAACTTTATCAAATCCCTCAAATAGCAGGCTCACGAATAATTCACGCTCCTTCTAATTCTTCGGTTCGCTATTTGGCGCAACTGATGTTTAGACACAATGTTAGTTATGTATTAATTACTGAAACCCCCGATCAACACTCGACTGGTGCTGCTCATAATTCCAAATTTACAAATCCCAACATTCACAAACTGGTTGGAGTGGTAAGTTCGCGGGATATTGTGCAGTTGCAGGCGCTGGGAAGAGACTCTAACAAAATTAAAGCGGGAGCAATTTGCAGCAGTTCGCCGCCGCTGGTGCGATCGCACTCTAGCCTCGAAGCAGCCGTCGCGCTGCTGCAAAAACACTACTGCCAGTTGCCTTTATTAGTCATCAACGAAACAAATCACCCGATCGGGATTGTCAACCCTAAAACTATCCTTTTACAAGCGCTGGATTCAAAATCTCTGCATTCTGGCTTAATCGCTTTGCAGCGCCAGCTAGAATCTAGCAACGCTCAATACAAAAAACTCTCAGCAGAAATACACCGGACAGCAGCAAATAGCCACGAGATGGCTGAAATTTCTCACAACAGTTTCGTAGAGCGGCCAAATCTCCCCCCTGCAGTCAACAATCAGGGGATTTGGGACTGGAATCTCGAAACAGATGAGTTTTTTTATTCGGCGCGGTGGCAAGAAATGCTGGGCTACAAAGAAGGGGAAATCTCGAATCGCCGATCGGAATGGTGGAGTCGCATCCACCGAGATGATATTGACTCGGTAAAGGCAGCTTTAGAAGAACACTTCGCCCAAAAGACACCGGATTTTGCAGCCGAATATCGGATGTACTGTAAAGACGGCAGCACTGTCTGGGTGCTGAACCGAGGTCAAGTTTTACGCAGCGCTACTGGCAAACCGCTGCGGGTAGTAGGAACTCATACAGATATTACTCTAAACAAGCAGTTTGAAGTCAAAAACCGCGAGCATGATCGAGAACAATTCCATCTATTTGACTCTCTGAAAGCAACAGTAATTTTCCACATTGATGCGGCGGGGGTTTGGAAATTCCTCAACCGCGCTTGGACGGAAATTACGAATTTTCCGGTTTCCGAAAGTTTGCAAACTAATTTTTTAGAGTGGGTGCATCCAGATGAGCGCGAGCAATGTGCAAATTTATTGGAGTCTTTGCTGTCGGGGAAGTCGGAATTTGAACGGCGAGAACTGCGATTTAAGTCCAAGTCGGTTTCGGGCAAAAATTCCTTGGGAATTCACAGTAATTCCGGCTTTGTTTCCGTAGAACTATTTGCCCAAGTCCGGCGGAATTCGCAAGGCGAAATAGCGGGAATTTTCGGGACTTTGCACGATGTCTGCAACCGCCTCGAAGGAGTTGAGGAACTGCGGGAAAGTGAGCGGGCAATTCGATCGCTCTACGAGGTAATGGTGAGCTCGGAAGGATCTTTTGACGATCGAACGATCCGGTTGCTGGCAATGGGTTGCAGTCAGTTTGGGATGGATATCGGGCTGTTGGGCAGGGTTTTGGGCGATCGCTACGAAGTGATCGCGGCTTATGTACCGGAAGATTTTCCCTTTGGATTTGCTAAAGGAGACGGTTTTGCTTTGAGCAGAACCTTCGAGCGAGAGGTTTTGCGATCGAGCGAACCTATTTCTGTCGAATCGGCCGGCACTACTCAGTGGCGCAACCACCCCGCTTACAGCGTGCGGAAGTTGGAGGCTTTTGTGGGGACGAGGGTAATAGTGCAGGGGCGCGTTTTTGGCACTTTGAGCTTTACTTCCCGCACCACTAAATCTCCTTTGAAACCGCTGAATTTGGAAATTTTAAAGTTGATGGGCAATTACATCGGCGCGGAAATTGCCCGCGAAGAGCGAGAGCGAACTTTGCAACGTCAGTACCAGCGCGTTTTACTACTCAAACAAATTACTCAAAAAGTGCGATCGACCTTAGATACTCAAGAAATTTTTCAAACTACCGCCACCCAAATCGGCCGCGTATTTGGCGTCAATCGCTGTACAATTCACACCTATATTTCCGAACCTTATCCCCACCTTCCTTGCGTTGCGGAATACTTAGAACCCGGTCACGAATCGGCTTTAGATTTAGAACTTTCTGTCACTTATAACCCCTACACAGAAAAACTCCTCGCTGAAGATATAGCCCTGGCCTCTCCCGATGTGTTTGCCGATCCTTTGCTGGAATCTTCGGGGCCGATGTGCCGCCGCATCGGATTAAAATCTATGTTGGCTGTTCGCACTTCCTATCAAGGAGAACCGAATGGAATTATTACTTTGCACCAGTGCGATGCAACTCGGCAGTGGAATCCCGACGAAATTGAACTATTAGAAGATGTTGCTGCTCAAGTCGGCATTACCTTAGCTCAAGCACAACTTTTAGAAACCGAAGTTCAGCGACAGCGACAGTTAGCAGAGCAAAATGAAGCTTTGGATCAAGCACGACAAGCGGCGGAAGTTGCTAATAGAGCTAAGAGCGAATTTTTAGCGACTATGAGTCACGAAATTCGCACTCCGATGAATGCGGTAATCGGGATGACGGGCTTGCTGTTGGATATGGAACTAACTCCAGAACAGCGGGATTTTGTGGAGACAATTCGTACCAGCGGCGATGCTTTGCTGACTATTATTAACGATATTCTCGACTTTTCCAAGATTGAATCAGGAAAATTGGATTTGGAACGCAGCCCCTTCGAGCTGCAAAACTGTATAGAAGAATCTCTGGAATTACTGGCTCCGAGAGCCTCAGAAAAAGGTTTAGAGCTGGCTTATTTTATTGATGATTCTGTTCCGAAAAACATTTTAGGAGATGTGACGAGACTGCGCCAAATTTTGGTAAATCTGCTGGGAAATGCAGTTAAGTTTACAGAATCTGGAGAAATTGTGGTGTGCTGTACGGCTAGGCAAATTGAACAGGTAGCTGCTAATAGTTCGCTGGAAAAAATTAATATTCTAGAGCCACAACCGCTAGCAATTAATCAGGGAGAGTTGGCACGTAGCAAACAATACGAGATTCAATTTGCTGTCCAAGATACGGGAATTGGCATTCCGCCAGACCGGATGGATCGCCTGTTTAAAGCTTTTTCACAGGTGGATGCTTCGACAACGCGACATTACGGCGGGACGGGTTTGGGACTGGCTATCAGCCAGCGTTTGAGCGATATGATGGGCGGTACAATGTGGGTTGTCAGCCAGGTTACTCCGGGAAGTTCTAAGTCTCAATCGGCAGTTTCTGCGATCGGACAAAGTATCGCTGGAAGGTCGCCTGCAGAATTTACTCCGCCGTCGATATCGGGATCGGGTTCGATTTTTTATTTCACGGTGACTGCTGAAGCGAATGACATCCGAGCTGAGGAAAAAAGACCCGAATTTGCCGCTGGTAAGCGCTTGTTAATTGTTGAGCATCATGCCATTAATCGGCAAGTTTTGATCCGACAGGCAGAGTCTTGGGGAATGATACCCGTGGCTGTAACTTCGGGTGCTGAGGCGTTGGAAATCATCAAAGGAAATTCGCCGCTCGATTTAGCTATTTTGGCGATGAATCTACCAGATATGGACGGTGTGGCTTTGGCTGTGGAGATTCGGAAATTTGAGCTGAGCAATTTGTCGGGCAGCGACGGTCTAAATCCGAATGTCATCGTTAAAAACCCTCGCAAAATAGCACTACCTTTGGTGCTGTTTACTTATTTAAGTAAGGCGGAAGTTTGGAAAAAACTTGAAACTACAGAAGTACATTTTTCTGCTTTTTTAACTAAGCCTTTAAAACAGTCCCAGTTTTATAATGTGTTGCTGCAAGTTTTTGGATATGTTACTGGCAGAAGCGGCCGGGGAGAAGTTTCAAATGTGGTGACTTTGACTTCGGGATTGAAGTATTTTGAAAATTCTCAAGAACAGCACCGCGTGCAGCGGACGCCTGCTGTTTTGAGGCAGGTTGCGGCGAGTTCTGCCGGACAGGATGCAACTAATTCTAGTCAGATTCGGATTTTGCTGGCTGAGGACAATGTGGTGAATCAAAAAGTCGCTACGCATTTACTCGACAGGATAGGATATCGGGCTGATATTGCGGCTAATGGGTTGGAGGTTTTGGAGGCCCTGAAGCGGCAATCTTATGATGTTGTGCTGATGGATGTGCAGATGCCGAACATGGATGGGTTGGAAGCGACGCGCCGCATTTGTCAGGAATGGCCTGCTAACAAGAAGCCGAGAATTATTGCGATGACTGCTAATGCGATGCAGGGCGATCGCGAAAAGTGTCTGGAAGCAGGTATGGACGATTATATTACTAAGCCGGTACGCCGGGAAGAGTTGGCGATCGCCTTGAGCAAGTGCTCACCTCTGAAGCGGGATGAATTGGATGCGGTTACTGAGCAAAAAAATCAAGATATTTCCGATCACATTGACAGTGATGCTGCGGCATCTTCGAGCGCTCAACCGGGAGCCGATTCGCCGATTGATTTTCATATTTTGCAAAATCTCCGCGAGCTAGACGATGATGAAGACCCAGATTTTTTGGGGGAGCTGATTAAGATATATTTGGAAGACGCACCGCAACATTTAGAAACTATTAAGGAGGCTATTTTTCTGGGCGATGCTGATAGTTTGAAGCTGGCTTCTCACACGCTGAAGTCGAGCAGCGCCAATTTAGGAGCCGTGTCTTTTTCTGCTGTTTGCAAGGAGTTGGAGTATATGGGCCGCGTGGCAGTTGAGTCTGGAGGAGAACAGGTTTTTGATGTGAGTACGGCGCGCGATCGCCTGTTGGAAGCCCAAGCGGAGTGGGAAAAGGTGCGAGCGGCTTTTGAGACGGAATTGGAAACGGGGAAGTTGCGATCGCAAATAGGGTAATTTGTTATTTTTTATTTGTTGGTTGTTATTGGTTATTTGTCAGTTTCAATAACCAATTACCAATGCCCAATGCCCAATTCCCAATGCCCAATTCCCAATGCCCAATTCCCATATTTAACTTTCACCTAAATATGCTTTGCGAACAGTTTCATTTGACTGCAAATCGCTAGCAGTACCAGCGACTACAACCTGACCAGTTTGGATGACATAGCCGCGATGGGCTACACTTAAAGCCATGCGGGCGTTTTGTTCCACCAGTAAAATAGTTGTTCCTTCAGCATTAATATCACGGACGATCGCAAAAATTTGACTGACTAACATCGGTGCCAATCCCATACTCGGCTCGTCCAATAATAACAAGCGGGGGCGCGACATCAAAGCCCGGCCGATCGCCAACATTTGCTGTTCGCCACCGCTGAGAGTTCCCCCTTTTTGACTAATTCTTTCTCGCAAACGAGGAAATAAATTTAATGCTTTTTCCATATCGGACTTGATACCGAGAGTATCGTTGCGGAGATAAGCACCCATTTCTAGGTTTTCTTGCACCGTCATGCGCGGAAAAATCAACCGCCCTTCGGGACTTTGAGAAATCCCCAAACGGACGATCGCCTCTGTAGATAGTGCTTCTAAAGGCTTTCCCTCAAATAATACAGTGCCTTGGCGCGGGCGCAGCAGTCCTTGAATCGTGCGGAGAGTGGTCGTTTTCCCCGCCCCATTGCTGCCGATTAATGTCACAACTTCTCCCTGCGAGACTGTTAGCGATACTCCTTTGAGAGCGTGGATATTTCCGTAGTAGGTGTGAATGTCTTTAATTTCTAGCATGATTACTCTTTCTGCTTTGTGCCTTATTATATTATCCCGACTTATTATAAAATTTTATTGCATTTATTTAAAATCAAGCTTTTTTAGAGTAAGCAGTAATTTTACTTAGAACAACACCAGCCCTAGCTCCCATACAATGTATTTTTAGTAGTGGGGCGACCAACTTTACAGAAATTTTAATCAAACAGAAGATTTCTTGACAGTAGCTTTACAAAAATCTCTGCGTAAATAGGTAGTATTAATTCGTAAGCGAAACCAACCGCTACAAGTTACCAATAATCGCACTTAAAAATTTTCAAATTTAAGGAGATTCACCATGAAATTACATCACAGTACCGGAGCGATCGCATTTTTATTAGCAACTCCTTTAGTAACCAGCTTGAGTGTAGGTGTAGCCCCCAGCCGTGCTGCCACAATAGCCGGTTCTGCAGCAGCAGTAACGATTGACAACTTCAGTCACAGACCGAATGAGACAGGTACATTTACTAACACTAACACTCAGACAATAGCTAACAGCGGTTCAGTTATTAGCGAGGCGACTGCTGATGCAGTTTTTATATCTAACTGCCAAGAATTGCTGGCAGCAAATCTCTCGCAAAGTGAAGTCATAGGCAACGGCAGCAACTATTCCGGTTTAGCCCAAAGTCAAGCAGCAGTGAGCGGCGACTTCTTCATTGATGCCGAAGAAACTTTTTCTTTCACTTTTCAGACATTTTTAGCTCTTTTAACATCAGTTGACAACCCCCAATCCGAACGCGCCAGGGCGAATGGCCGTATATCTTTCTTTGTTATTAACACTGTTACTAACATTTTGTTAGACTCTTTTCAATTTGCCATCGGTTTAGACTCTTCTAGTGGCTTTTATGCAAATGCCTTCGTTAGCAACAGCTTTAAACCCACACAAATTAACTTTAATTTTCTGGCTCAAGAAAGTGCAGCAGCTAGCCTCCTGTATACTTCTGGGGTATATTCGCGGACATTCAACAGCGCCACTAACTTAAGGTTAGTAGAAGTTAAGAACAATATCGCAAAGACAGAAGCAGAAGCCGAAGCAGTTCCCGAACCGAGCACAGTCTTAGGTACTGCAATATTTTTAGGATTGTTTGTCCGGCAGAGAAAACACAAGAAAACAAAGTCGGAAGTCAAATCAAAAGTTTAGGAAAAACTCCGAATGTTAATCCGTAGGATGTGCGAGGCGCACATCCTTTCGTTTCCGTTGAATTGCTCGTTATAAAATGCTGTCGCCCTGGGCTGGTTGATAAATATTATCGGTTTTAATGACAGATTTTTGGTGAAACCCGCCCCTAATTTTATTGGTTAATTGGCTGGACATTATACCGCTTCTTCCGAGGATAAACACTGCCCACCTCACTTATCTGTCGGCACACAATACCCATTATCCATGTCCATCTTCTTCTTTTCCCAAATATGCCTCAATTACGCGAGGATCGGCGCGAACTTCTGCCGGAGTTCCCTCAGCAATTTTAGTACCGTACTCCATAACACTCACGCGATCGCTAATTCCCATCACCACTTTCATATCATGCTCAATCAGCAAAATACTCAAATTCAACTCATCGCGAATTCGGTAAATAAAGCGAGTTAAATCAGCCGTTTCGTTCGGGTTCATTCCCGCCGTAGGTTCGTCCAAAAGCAACACTTTCGGATCGGAAGCCAAAGCCCTGGCAATTTCCAATCTCCGCTGGTCGCCGTAGGAAAGGTTTTTTGCCAACTCCAGCGCTTTAGCAGCACCTAAACCGACAAAATCAAGCATAGTGAGCGCTTTTATTTTAGCTTCCCGCTCCTCCAAATTCGCAGCGGGAGGGCGGAGGATTGCACCCAACAAACCTGTTTTCAATCGGCAGTGTCTACCTACTAAAACATTATCCAGCACAGTCATGTTGTTAAACAAGCGGATATTCTGAAAAGTTCTAGCAATGCCGAAAGTTGTCAGGCGATCCGGAGGTAAACCCGTTATATTCTTCTGTTCCAAAAGCAACTGACCAGCACTCGGTTTGTAGATACCTGTCAGCATATTAAAAAAAGTAGTTTTGCCCGCACCGTTGGGGCCGATCAAACTGGCGATCGAGCCTTTTTCCAAGGTTAAACTAACCTGGTTGACCGCTGTCAAACCGCCGAATCGCATGGTAAGTTGCTGTGCTTCTAATAATGACATTTTGCTTCTGTTTTCTAAGATTTTATAGTAGTGCGATCTGGATGCTCGCAAGCTTTCACGCACACGAATCAATTTGGTATTGGGAGATTTTAGGACATATTCTCTAACGTACAAACAAAATAGAACTTAAAAAGATTAGATTCTAGCGAACGGCGAGGGCGATATTCTGCGTGTAAATCGGCCGTCGAAAAGTTTTCAATAACTTTGAGATTGAGTTCGTCAGCCAAAGTTGCAATGTTTTCAAACCCAGTAATCCACGGTGCATACATACTTTCGTATTTATCTATGTAATCATTGATATCTTGGTAGCCCGTCGTTCTCAAAATCACCTTTTCCGACATATAATCAAAGGACAATCGGAAATTATGAAAATTGTCGCGAATTTGTTCTAATACAAATATTACATCTTTTTTGTCAAGCAAGGTAGTGTTGCCTTCCCACAAAAAATAGGTCGGTAGAGTGAAATCAAATTCACTCTGTTTCAGCAAGGAGATTAAACCATATTTTACGTAATCGCCGGGAAGGTAGCGAACATTAGCAGTAACTTTGTTAGCTTTGAGAGTTTCTTCTTTTAATTGAAGAGTCGCGCGGTCGTCTATTTCAAAATAAATCACTCCTTCTCCATTAATTCTAGCAGAACGAGTATCCAAACCCGAACCTAAAATAACTACTTGTTTGCAACCTCCTAAAATTTGATTTGACAAAACATCATCAAAATATTTAGTCCGCAACTTAACCATTTCTTTAGCCGCAGGAGAGTTTTGAGCTATTTTTGCAGCTATTTCTTTTGTTTCCTCATTGAGCCAAATTTTTACTACATGATCAGTGTAAAGAGGCATTGCCTCTTCATTCTCTTCTGCTCTAAACTCCGCAACGATAAAAGCAGTACCAGTTACATTGTTCATGGCTAATCTTTCACCCTTACTAAGTAGTTGGTTACAAATAAACATTAGATTAGGAGGTTTTTTTACACTCATAAACTCCCTTATCTCCTAGATTCTTAGCTAAACCCGCTACAAAATACTATGGTTTTTTGCTCTTACCTATTTATTGACTTCTCGCATCGGCTAAAGACTCATTGCTCGCTTCAGCATCCGAATGCAGTTCAGCTTGGTGTATCTTATCAGGAATCAGCCCCTCCGGCCGCACGATCATCATGACAACAAGAGTTAGGCCGAATAGAAATAAGCGCATTTGAATCGGGTCTAAACTGGTTGCCAGAAAGTCTCGCAACTGGGGAATGGCAATTCTGGGGAGTACAAAAGTATTCAGAAAACCCTTGAGGACTTGCGCTAATTGTGGCAGATAAAGTCGATCGGCAGACATGATAATGATAGCGCCCAAAATCACCCCGGTCATGTTGCCCAAACCGCCTAAAATCACCATACAGAGGATGATTACCGACACCGAGAAATCGAAAACGCTGGGAAAAATCGCGCTGATATAGGCGGCGTAAAACGCGCCTGCAAAGCCGGAAAACGTGGCTCCCATCGCAAAAGCCGAAAGTTTGGTTTTGACGAGGTTAATCCCCATCGCACTAGCCGCTAATTCATCTTCGCGCATGGCATTCCACGCCCTCCCCAAGCGGGAATCTCGCAGCCGCGAAATCATGAAGTAAGCGAAGACAACTAGCAGTAAAATTAGGTAGTACCAGGGAAAGTAGTTGCCGGTGCTGAAAGTGCCGACGATGGGGAGAGATGGACGCCCGATCGGGTTTATTCCCGCTTCGCCGCCGGTGAGGTTAAAAGGTCGATCGCACCCAACCAGACACAGCACCAACTCAGGTTTACCCAAAACAGCCGCAACAATCTTCGAGACTGGTTCATCAATCCGAATCGCGGTTAAATTCCTAAAGACAACCGGGATAATTTCGCCAAAACCGAGGGTAACAATTGCCAAATAATCGCCCTTGAGCCGCAGTGTCGGAATACCGAGGATTACACCCGCGATCGCAGCTACACCGGCGGCGATCGGCAGTACCACCCAAAAGTTCCAAGCAATATTTAACTGTCCAGAAGATAGCAAAGCCGTCGTGTAAGCGCCGATCGCAAAAAACGCCGCATATCCCAAATCCAACAAACCCGCAAAACCCACAGTAATATTCAAACCCAGCGCCAACATAATAAAGATTTGAATCTGTACTACAGTAGCAATCCAGCCAGTCTGAGCCTGAATGTCGATAAACGGAAACAGAATTAGAATAAAAGCTAATGTCACCAGAGTTGCCAGCCGCTGGCGTTCCCCCTGCAAACCCTGCAAAGCACCCATTAACGTAGCTGTCAAAATTGCGATCGTCAAACTGCAAATCCCGTACAGCAGCGTCGTCGGCAAAGCCACAGCAGATTGACCAGAAAAAGGTCTAATTAAAACCCCTTCTACCACACTCGCAACTAACAGCCAAACTCCCAATCCCAATCCCGCTAAACTGCCGATAGTCGCACCCATTTTCGGGCTGTAAACCTTCTGATCCCGACAGCTAATAAAGCCCGCAGCCGTACCCATCAGCCAGCCGATCACGGTGCCGCTCCAACCGCCGAATAACAAAACAGTCAAAGAGCCGATCGCCCCTAAAATACCGCTCGATTTAATAGCTTTAATTATCTTGTTTGACATAGGAAGAAGTTATTAGTCATTACTCAGTAGTTAGATGAAAGAATGCTAGGAATTGCAGTTATAGATGCGACTGACGCGGGCCGTGCCAAATTCTGCCTCAATGAATGCGATCGACTGCTTATCGTGGAAACGGTCGATCGGGCTAGCTACAGTTTAGAGTCTTTTGAGTTCGATTATTGCACCAAAAGTGACGAAACTTCAAATATACTGGAACTGTTACCCCAACACACTTCAAACGGGCGATCGCTATATGGTACAAGCACCTCAAAAAACTATCACCCTCGACGAGTTTTTGCAACTGGCAGAAACCAAACCCGCTAGCGAATACATCAAAGGTGCGATCGTACAAAAACCTATGCCGCAAGGAAAACACAGTACAATTCAGGGAGAACTCATCACGACGGTTAATGCAGCGGGCAAACCTCAGCGGATTGCTTGGGCATTTCCAGAACTTCGCTGCACCTTTGGCGGACGTTCTATTGTCCCCGATGTCGCGATTTTTGTTTGGAATCGCATTCCCCTAGACGCTGACGGCGAAATTGCCAATACATTTAATGCTCACCCAGACTGGACAATAGAAATATTGTCCCCAGCCCAAAGCCAAACGAAAGTTACAAACAATATTTTGCACTGTTTGAATGCTGGTTGCCAGATGGGTTGGTTGCTCGATCCCGATGAAAAAAACATTTTAGCCTATCCCGCAAGGCAGCAGCCGATTTCTTTGCAAGAACCAACAGATATACTTCCGATGCCCAAATTTATGCCGGAAATGCAGTTGACTTTAGGCGAAGTTTTTGGCTGGCTCAAACCAGGGAATATTTAAAACGTAAAACTAAAACGTAAAACGCGATCGCTTTTAGTGTCCCGACTTCTATAAAAAGTCTGGGAGCTGCCTGTGCTGTTTTTTCAGGCATACTTAAATCTCTCTTGCGATTATTTAAATTCTGCAACTTCAAACCTTCTCCTGAACATTCTCGCCCAACAAACCCCCTGGCCGAAAAGCCAAAATCACCACCAAAACCCCAAACACCCAAGCATTAGTCCAGCGGCTCGACAAATACTGATCGCTCAAAGACGACAGCAACCCAATCAAAATCCCTCCTAACATCGCCCCGACAATATTGCCGATTCCCCCCAAAACTGCTGCCGTAAAAGCCCTCAAACCCGCCGTAAACCCCATCGTAAAAACAATAGTATTGTTGTACAGACCAACCAGAATCCCAGCCGAACCCGCCAAAGCTCCCCCAATCAAAAAAGTCAGAGCAATAATCTGATCCACATTAATGCCCATAATTTTAGCAGCATCGCGACTTTGAGCAGTTGCCCGCATCGCCTTTCCCAGACGAGTGTATTGCACAAATACATGAAGCAAAACCATCAATACAACCGCCACCACCAACACAATTAAATCTTTCGTAGTAAATACAATACTCGTTTGAATTCCCAAAGCTTTGAAAATATCAACTCGCGGTAACAAATCGGGAAAACTTTTCGGCGCAGCAGAATTAGAACCCATCACCGGAATAAAAGCTTTCAATCCTCCCCAAAACAAGCCCATATTTTGGAAAATAAAAGAAACTCCAATTGCTGAAATTAAAGGAGCCAAACGGGGAGCATTTCGCAAAGGTCGATAAGCATACTTTTCTACAACAATATTCAGTCCAGCACAAAACACCGAACATACAATTAAAGCGACTAACATCACCGGTATAGCAATAGCCAAAGGTGCGCCATCTTGCATCCCAAAAGCCCCGAACACGGTTAGGGAAGCAAAAGCCCCCAACATATATAAATCGCCGTGAGCAAAATTGATTAACTCAATAATGCCATAAACCATAGTGTAACCCAAAGCAATAATTGCAATCAGCGCGCCGTTGACAAGACCAACTAATAATTGTTGAATCAAAACTTCAGGATTGCTTACTATTTCTCCAACGATTTTTGGTAAATCAAATCCTGCGATCGGGCCTAATAGCAAAACTATATAAACTACACCTAGATATAAGAGAATACTTTTCCAGTTCTTCATGTTTTTGAGTAATTGGGAATTGGGAATTGGGAATTGGGAATTGGGAATTGGGAATTGGGAATTGGGCATTGGGAATTGGGCATTGGGGATTGGGCATGGGAATTTGGAGGGAGAAGGAAAAAGGCATAATTTTTTATTATCCCTTCTTCCTTACTTCCTTCTTCACGATATCCGTTACATCCGTTATAAAATCGTTGCCGAACTTCCCTCTTCCTTCTGATTAATTATTCCGTCTTGAGCGCATTCACGAACTCCCACTTGCCACCTTTAACAACATTTCCTGACATTGTAGTCAAGCTCGTGTCGCCGTTGGTGTCAAAACTCCAAGTGCCGAGTACCCCGTTAAAATCTTTAGTTGCCAAGACCGCTTCGCGGATAGCAGCGCGGTCATTTTTGCAAACTTTATTAATTGCGCCGATCGCAACTTTAGCAGCTTCATAGGCGTAAGCTGCATAAGCTTCCGGTTCAGCATTATATTTTGCCTTGTAACTTTCGTACCACTTCGCACCCATACCAGTCAATTCTTGAGGAGGCAAGCCGCCAAAAGTAGCGTAAACTCCTTCGGCATCTTTGCCCGCCGCGTCAATTAAAGCTTGCTCTTTAATGCCGTCGGGCCCCATGAACTTAACTGCATCAGCAGCCATCCCAACATTTCTCATGTCTTTAATTATTTGTCCGGCATTGCTCTGAGTAGTGCCACCGAAGTAAATCAGGTCGGGATTTAAAGCTTTGATCTTATTCATTAACGCCTTATAGTCGCTAGCTTTAATATCAATTCCCTCTCTTCCGAGGACTTGAATTCCCAACTTTTTAGAAGTTGCTTCAAAAACATCAGCGATGCCTTTGCCGTAGAGTTCTTGGTCGTCGAGAATGTAGACTCTTTGCACGCCTAAAGATTTCGCCCAGTTGGCAGCTACAGCCCCTTGAAGGTCGTCAGCGGGGACAACGCGGGTGAAATTGCGAGTGCCAGCGGGATAATAAACGTTAGGTTCTTTGGCTTCGCCTTTTCCTGGTTTAGTCAGTCCCGGATAAGTGTTGGCCGGACTGATCATGACGATGTTAGCTTGGTTGAGCACGGGAATAGAAAGTTTGGCGGCACCGGAGTTATAGTGACCGATGACGGCAACTACCGAACCGTCAGCGACGGCTTTGTTGGAGTTCGACGTTACTTGGGCCGGGTCCCATTTGCCGGCGGCGGCGGTGGCGTCATCGAAAACTTCGTATTGGATTTGGATTTTGCCGTCGCAAGCTTTGGAGTTGGTTTCGGCGAGGGCTTGTTGGATGCCGTTGACCATTGTTTGAGCTTGACCCAAGGCGCTGCCTGTCATCGGCAGCATGGAGACAATTTTGACAGTATTTGGGTCGCCGGGGCTGCTGACTGCGACGGGAGTGGCTGCGGGACTGGTTCCGGGGCTGCCTCCGGGAGTTGTGGCGGTAGGTGCTGGAGGATTTTGACAGCTAGCGCACAGAGAGGCTATGCCGGCGGCAAAAAGTAATTTCCGCAATCCTCCGACGCCGAGATTCTGTGTTGAGTTGATTTTTGGGGGTGTGGCACTTTTGCCCCCTGACTTCTGGGAAAAGTTCATAGGTTGGTTTGTTTGTTGCTTGCGTCTTAGCATATTTTCACTCTGTAAGTCTGTAAGTCAAGAGTTAGCACAAGTTTAAAAAATTTGTGTCAACTATCAAAACAGACCTAGAAAGGCAACATCAGGACTTAGGCGCTCCTGTATCAGCGGCGGCGGGGGCTGCCCGTACAATGCGTGAGTTCACGATTCCATCGCGGTTAACTAGATCCGCGATCGCAGATTTCAGTAGATGTGTTGACATTGTGTATACAAAAAATTAGCATATAAATATGCTAGGTTTACTAGCTCTAATTACTACTGTGTCTAGCCACAGGTAACTGTTATGCACCCGCCAGCATCTGAAGAATCAGTCAGCCAGACCCGCGATGTGACAATCAACATTCGAGCTAAGCCGAATCAACGCGCTCTCATCGATCGCGCGGCCCAATTACAGGGAAAAAGCCGATCGGAATTCATGCTTGAATCAGCTTACCAAAAAGCTCAAGATGTGATTCTAGACCGCTGTTTTTTTGGGTTAGATGAACTTAAATTTAAGCAATTTTTGGCGCTTCTGGATGCACCGCCGACGCCAAATCAGAAGCTAAACGCATTACTAAAAACAAAATCTCCGTGGGATTAGATCGAGATTTAGACCAACTGTGCCCGCCTGAAAAACTGAACTCGTTACATCAAATTGAGAGCTTTAATTCAGGCAACAGTCAGTTAGATGAATGGCTGAAGCGTCGCGCTCTAAAAAATGAGTCAGAGGGGGCTTCACGGACTTATGTTTTGTGCGATCGCCAAGCAGTCATTGCGTACTATTGTCTTGTAAATGGAGCAATAGCACAAACTGTTGCAACGGGTAAAGTCCGGCGCAATATGCCCGATCCGATTCCTGTTATGGTGATTGGACGGCTTGCAGTCGATCGCAAGTGGCAATGTGTCGGCATCGGACGCGCTTTGCTGCGGGATGCAATTCTTCGCACTTTGCAAGCTGCTGAGATTGCAGGAATACGCGCAATTCTCGTACACGCTATCTCCGAAGATGCGAAGCAGTTTTACCAGAAGTGCGGGTTTACTGTTTCGCCGATCGATCCGATGACACTCATGGTGAAAGTTAGCGATGCCATTGCTTCACTTTAGCTCAGACGTTAGTTGCTCTCGTTGGAGGTTTCCTCGCGCATGATTGAGTTGCAATCGGATTTAGAATATGTAGTGATCGATCGCCTAAAAGTATCTCTAGATGCGATCGCGCAATTTTGCCAGCGCTGGAACATTGTCGAATTTGCCCTGTTTGGCTCGGTGCTGCGGGATGATTTTCGCCCTGATAGCGATGTGGATGTATTAGTTACTTACGAGCCATCCCACCGCCTCACCCTGTCTCATTTATTGGGTATGCAGGAGCAAATAGAGCATTTATTTAACCGTTGTGTAGATTTGGTGGAAAAAAAGCAGTTAAAAAATCCCTATCGGCGATCGAACATTTTGAAAACCTATCGAGTGATTTATGCAAGCGGGCGATCGGGATAGTGCTTCACTTTGGGACATGGCGCAGGCAATCCGTCGGATTCAGGAGTTTACGGCTGATGCTTCTTGCGAGACTTATCTGGAAAGTGTTTTGATGCAAAGTGCCGTAGAGCGGCAGTTGGGGATTTTGGGAGAAGCAGCGGGCGAGAGTTTCGAGCGAGTTTCAGCAGTTCCATCCCGAAATTGATTGGCGAAATGCGATTAACTTACGAAATATTTTGGTTCACCGTTATGACCAAGTGAGTTCGGAAGTTATTTGGAATATTGTTACAAGTGTTTTGCCTAGTTTACTGGTACAAGTAGAGGCATTATTGCCGCCGTTACCGGATGATATTTGAGTGATCGCCCACAAACAAAAGATGCACGTGAAGCGGAGCTATCCCGTAGGGAATCGCCCCATCGCCATAGTTCCAAAAATATCAACTAGATTGCGAAATCAAATCCGAATCCTTCTTTTCTTTTGAGCGATCGACACTAAAATCTTCATGGTACGATCGCTCAGTATTCACATCCCACAAATCGTGCTTTTCGCCGAGAATATTTCTCACAGCCAGCATCCCCGTCAGCATAGAATGGTCTTGGTTGTTGTATCGGTGCATACCGTTTCGCCCGATCGTCTGCAAATTCTCAAATCCCTTCAAAAAACCTTCAAGTACCTGCAAGTGTCCTCGATATTCCCCATCATAAACTGGATAAGCTTTAAGTTGCCGTATGACAACTCCATCTTCCACATCAGCAGTTGTTGCTAACCCCAAACCAACCAACTCGCGAGTTGCTAATTCGACAAGTTCCGCGTCCGACATTTCCCAAATCTCGTCGCCTACGCTACAGAAATATTCCATTCCTAAACAACTTTTGCTGACATCGGGAACTAAAGCGGCGCTCCAATTCTTAAAGTTTTGAATTCGTCCCACTTTGACTTCGGGGGAGTGAATGTAAATCCAGTTGTCAGGAAACAAATCCTTGCGATCGACAATCAGCGCTACAATCAAAAAATCTCGATATTTGAGCGATCGCGCGGCGTGCAATACCTTTTCTGGCGGCTGAGGTTTCATTCTTGCTACCAGCGCCGATATCGGCATACTCGTAATGAAATTATCAGCAGAATATTGAACTAACTCTCCGTTTTGCTCCGCAGTAATACTTTTAATCTTATTACCTTCACGCTCAAAGCTAATCACTTTAGTATCGAGATAAACTTTGCCGTCTTTATTCTCCACAGCTTCCGCGAACTTTTCCCACATCATCCCCGGCCCCAAAGCTGGATAATCAAACTCTTTGATTAATGTTTTAGTGTCGTTGCTGCCAAACAAAGCATTAATAATTGCAGTAGTAAGCGACAATCCTTTAATCCGCTGCGCCGCCCAATCTGCTTGGATTTCCGAACAAGGAATGCCCCAAACTTTTTCAGTGTAAGTCTTAAAAAATGTTTTATACAAGCGTTCGCCAAAACGATTGATAACCCACTGTTCAAAAGTTTTTTCTTCCCGAAGCGGCCATATTCTAACTTTCAGATAGCTCAAAATAATCAGCGTACTCTCAATTATCCCCAAATTAAAGAGAGTATTGAAGGCACTGATTGGATAGTTGAAAAACTTACCTCGATAAAAAATTCGCGACAATCGTGGCACTTTAATAAACTCATTTCCCAGCACCTCTTGCCACAACTGCTGCACGGCTTCAACTTTAGTATAAAAGCGGTGGCCACCAATGTCGAAACGATAGCCTTTGTAGGTTTCTGTGCGAGCTATTCCCCCAACTTTATCACCTTTTTCTAGTACAACAGGGATGATGCCTTGTTTGACTAGCTCGTAGGCAGCAGTCAAGCCCGCAGGACCTGCACCGACGATCGCAACAGGATAATGTTTCACTCAGCCTACCTCCAGCTTTTTTATCGAAACTATACAGTTATTTATAACTTGTCAAAGGGATAGATGCACCCGTGAATACCCTGAGAAACTCTCGAACAACCTGATGTTTAAGCACAATTTGCCTTGATTTATTGAGCGGATACCGGCAAACTAACTTTGCCAGTCACAGGCTTTTTTTGGTATAAGTAGCGACCAGTGCCGATCGCGAATGCCAGTCCGCTGTAAAAGTAGAAAAGCCAGTGCCACGGAATAGTTTTCAGGGCAAATAGGATACCGTGTTTACGGTGAAAAAATCGGTAAAGCGGTGCATTAATTGCTACCAGTGGTATTGCCAGCAAGCCAGCCACTAGCAGAAAGCTCAGCGACCAACACGTCCCCAAAATTGCCAGCAGGACTGCATAAGTTAAAATCACGCTGATGCGGTTTGAAACTTGCAAGTTGAGGTCGTTATTCAATTTGCGATCGCGCCAAATCAATTCTGTCCAAGGCAGTGCTCGGTAGAAAAAGTCAGCTTTGACCATACCCATCGGTTTCCACCGCTTTAAATGCTTAACCTGCAATGTTTTGCACAGCCGAATGTTATAACCTGCTTGTTTCAAACGGTAGCCGAACTCAATATCTTCGATCGAAGCTTGGCGGTAACTCTCATTAAAGCCGCCCATTTGCAAAAAAATTTCCCGGCGAATCACTCCGCAAGCGCCCCAAAAAGTCGAAGCTTCTTCGTTACCTGTTTGGTGCACGTAGTGGTGCAGCAAGTTCCTGTACTGCGATAGAAAATCGGGATCTCCAGGATCATCGTCGTAAGAGCCAATGAAAGCAGCTAAGTAGGGATTATTTTTGAACACCGATATCGCATAGCCAACAGCTTCTGGACAAACAGCGACATCAGCATCCACAAAAAACAGAATATCTCCCTTTGCAGCTTGGGCACCCAAATTCCTTGCCCGCGCTGGCCCCCCGCATTCGGGAATCCTGATGACTTTGGCGCCGAATTCGTTGGCCAGACGCCAGGAACCGTCGCTTTCGCCATCTGCTACTACAATAATCTCGATCGGCCTGGGTACAGCTTGAGCCAGTTTTGACAAACAGGTGCGGAAGTAAGCGCCCCCGTTGTGGACTGGGATAATAACGGATACAGTGGGATCGGCGGTAGAAATCATTACCTAAATTGTTTAAATTGCAGGGGCTAAAATTTGCTGGAATTTTATTGGTGCTACTTTACGAAGGGTAAAATCAGCTCTACTTTTTTATTTATAACTCTATTTCTGTTTGTCTTCAACTAGATTTTTTGCTGGTATTCTCGATTGGATTTTCCCCATTCTTACCTCTATTTTACGCCATATCTTGCTGAGACTGACCTGATGTAGACAACAGCTTTACAAAAGCTTTAAATATATGATTGTTTGTGTAAAGTTGGGAAAAAGCCCCAGCAGCATTTTGGTGTGGCTGTGTTGCAATACACAAGACTTTGATTTTACAAGTAGGCACACCGTATAAAATCTAACATAGTTTATACGGATACCCACGAACTGTCAGGACTTGCGCGGTACAATTTCTTTTACAGACCTCATCCGTGAGTGACTCCTGCACCAAGTCTCGATCGCGACTGCGGACTCAATGCACATTTTATGACTTTTGGCAAAATATTTTAAATATACGTCTTAAAATTTCCGACCCTGTACGATCGAGCTTTAGTAATTTGCTAACATACCCTTAGCTAGCTCCCTTTGAACCAAAACTTTTACCTAAACAAGTTTTTATATTACATGAACACCTCCCAAAACGCTTTAAATCAGCCATTAGTTTCAGTCATCATACCAGCTTACAACGCTGACAATTTTATTGCTAAAACCTTAGATTCTGTCTTATCTCAAACTTATCAAAACATAGAAGTTTTAGTAGTTGATGACGGCTCTACAGATACAACAGCCGAAATCGTCCAATCTTTTGCTCAAAAAGATAGCCGAGTCAGCTTATTCCACCAATCAAATGCTGGCGTCGCCGTCGCCCGCAACTTAGCAATTGAGAAATCAAAAGGCGAATATATTGCTCCCATCGATGCCGACGATATTTGGTATCCGCAAAACCTAGAAAAACAAGTGAAATGCCTGAATTCCTCAGCACCATCTGTCGGAGTCGTCTATTCCTGGTCAGTTGATATAAATGAAAAAGACTTGCTCACAGGTGGATTTTATAATTCCACCATCGAAGGAGAAGTTTACACAGCATTAATTTATAAATATTTTATAGGCAATGCCAGCTCATCTCTAATCCGTCGCGTTTGTTTTGCAAAAGTCGGCGGTTACAACGGCAAACTTAAACTAGAAAACGCTCAAGGCTGCGAAGACTGGGAACTTCACCTCCGCATAGCCGAACATTATCAATTTAAAGTCGTGCCAGAATACTTAGTTGGCTATCGGCAGATTGCCCGCAGTATGTCTAGCAACTATGCAGCAATGGCAAAATCTCACTCTTTAATTATGGCAGATGTCCGGCAGCAACATCCCGAAATTCCCAGCAGCATTTATCGCTGGTCTAGCAGCAATTTTTACATTTACTTAGCTGTTAAGAGCAACCGCAGCGGCAATCACCGGAGTACATTATCTTGGCTGTATCGAGCTTTCAAAGAAGATTTATCAATGGCACTTTTGCGCCACAATTTGTATTTGCTGTCAATAGGAAGTATATTAAAAATAATAGTTCCACCGCCAACTGAATCAGGCTTAGAGTTAAAACAAGCATCACAATCGAGTGAAGGGACGACACTTGCTAGGATTGAGGCGCGGACGAAGGCTCACAGAATGTTGCCGTCGCAGGTATACGAAAGAATGCGATTCAATAGTTTAGGAAATCGAAAACCTACATAAACCCAACATTGAAAAACCCGGTTTTTTGAAGAAACCGGGTTTTTGAGGAAGCTAGAGGGCGTTTAATTCTGCCTGGTTGCTCGATCGAGAATCAGGAAAGAGGGTTAAATAAAAAATCTAAATTTTCCCTTCTTCCTTCTTCCTTCTTCCGACTTCCATCGAACTGACATCCGTTACATCCGTTACATCCGTTACATCCGAAGAAAGCTAATCCGTTGCCGAACTTCCTTCTTCCTTTTACTTAATCTTTCTAAGCGTGAGAAGCTGTAGGAGTTTGAGCTTTTGGCTGCTGGCCGTCTGACGCAAGGGATTCCCCTTCAATAAACGATCGCAACATCCAAGCCATTTGTTCGTGCTGTTCCATCAAACCAGTCAAAAAGTCTGCGGTTCCATCATCCTTAAACTCTTCACCGCACTGTTCGACGTGTTGGCGGAGATTGCGAATAATCTGTTCGTGGTCGTCAACTAAACGCGCTACCATTTCCGTAGCCAAAGGCAAATCGCCAATATGTTCTTTAATCGAGGCATACTTTAGAAAACCCTCAGCAGTACCAATTGGATAACCGCCTAAAGCTCTCACCCGTTCGGCCATAGTATCGATATTTTCAGTTAATACCTGATAGTGTTCTTCCCACAACTGGTGGAGCGATCGAAACTGCGGGCCCACTACATCCCAGTGATACTTTTTGGTTTTGATTAACAGCAGATAAGCATCTGACAGGTCGCGATTCAATAGTTCGATAACGCCTGCACGTTGCTCGTCAGATAGACCTATGTTTAACTTACGCATTGAAAATTGTTCCTTCAACTCTAACTTTACTATTAGAACAAATTTCGCCAGCAACTTACATCAACCCAGAGGACGATCGAAGACGATCGCACTTTAGTAAAATATCTGCTTTTCAGGTGAAAGTAATTGCAATATTGATACCCTTAGATAGATGCAATCAAACTTCTTGTTCTGCAGCGCCTTTGTTTGGCGAACACAGCGATGGGGCCGCAGGTGAGTCCCTGCTCAATCGGGCTATAAAAAGGCTGCACTCTGATTGTTAGTAAAAATTAAGGAATTTATGCCGAAGTTAACGAACATCACACACACTTAATTGTGCGATCGGGTTTCAATGACGGCATAAGGAACTTCCAATTAAATATAACCCCATTTATCCTAGAAGGCTAGGGAACAAATTTTAGGACATGAGCGGTTCTGATCTGTGTGATTGGGATGCTAGAATTGATATTGAGTGAAACCGTTAAATAGACTTTCAAGGATGCTGCCAAGAAACAGACGGGCGATCGCCGTCGAAACTTTATGGCAAAACTGGCGGAAGACCCAGATCAAATACAGCCATGAAACCCTTTGTCCCATCTAGTAGACCGCCGGGAGAACCTGTTTGCTCGCTTCACCATCAGGAACACTTGCTGCTGTGACCACCACAGCACTAAGCCGAAGGTATCAACGGCAGTGTAGCGTTTTTGACCCCCATGAATGCTTTGTCAAACCCCACACTCGGATGAACCATCGTTGCAATGGCAACTGTTTAAACCTGGTTTGTGGCGGATGGCGCCTCCAGGACAGATAAAAAAATCAGTCCTCTGTGTTTGCGCGAAGGAGGAGAAAGAGGGCATTGCAGTTTGTCCTATCTGGGGATTACGGGGTAAAGTAGCGGTAGGAAAGATTTATCCATACTTTTACTAACTGTGCTACTTTCATTGTTAGCTGTAAACCATCATGCGGGAAATCTGCCAGAGCGTGGAAACCATATTTGAACTGCTGTTAGACGAACTTAAAAAGTCCACTCGCGCGTCTGAGCAGAACTGCCAAGATGTAGCAGGGCGACTCGCAGCAGAAGTCAACAGGATATGCACAGAAAGCCAGCGAATTCAATCCTCCGGAGATATAGAAGGTTCAGCCCAGAGCCTCGCTCAGCACCGCTTGCAACAATGCCTCCACTATTACAATTTAGGCTCCGGGCCCGGTCGAGTAGAATTGCACAGTACCCTCAGCGCGATCGTCTATCGCTACATCACTCCTCCGCAGGTGCAGTCTAGCTATCAGGCGCGAGTAGAACTGATCAAAGATTTTTTGCAAGGATTTTATCTCGAAGCTTTAAAGGCATTCCGGCGCGAAACCCAACTGCCACCTACCTACAGTCCCCGCACTCGTTTAGAACTAGCAGAGTACATGGCCTTTGTAGAGCGCTTCGGCAAGCGGCGCATTCCTTTACCTCGGAACCGCAGCCAGCAACTAATTATTTTACGGGCCCAAACCTTTTCCCAGCAGCAGCCCAAAGAAACCTCCGTAGATATGGAACAAGCCGCCGACGGAGGGGCTTCAGATTCCGACCAAACTTGGAATGACACCTCGGTGCACTCAGTGCGGGAAGCGATGGCCGGACAGGGTTCGGCGGCAATTCGTCCCCTAGGCGACGAGTCAGAATCTTTGCGGCAAAACGTGATTGACGAATTAGTGGCTTACTTGAAAGAGCGCAACCAACAAGACTGCGCCGATTACTTCGTGCTGCGCTTGCAAGACTTGCCGACTAATGAAATAGAGTCGCTTCTGGGCATAACTCCCCGCCAAAGAGACTATTTGCAGCAGCGCTTCAAGTACCATTTGCTCAGGTTCGCCATGTCGCATCGTTGGGAACTCGTTCACCAGTGGCTGGAAGCAGACTTAGATCGAAATTTGGGTTTGCTGCCTTCTCAGTGGCAGGCTTTTGGCGAGCAAATTGGCCCAGAGGGACAGCGTTTGCTAAAGTTGAAACAACAAGGTCTGTCAGAGTCAGCGATCGCGCAAAGCCTCGGCAGCACGGTAGCCCAGGTACAGAAACGGTGGTTTAAATTGCTGGAACTTGCCTGGGAATTGCGAAATCGTTCAGATTCCGGAGAAGGGGCATCTAGTGATGAATAACGAAACGAACAGGGATGCAGAGGCTTTCGATCGCCATTTTTTAGACTGGATATTGCAGGCGCCGATCGCGAATACCTCTAACGAAGATGAGGAAAACCTCAATCCATCCCCTCGCTCAGAAGAGTGGGGCGACACAGAAGACAATTCCGGGGTGGAATACTGGGAATGGGACGAACCAGACCCGCTGGACTATCAAGTGGGGGCGCACAGCAATGCACCCGCACAACCGCAGACAATTGGAGAAATACCGACCGTGCAAGACCGTTTTCAGACCTTGTTAAAAGAAAGGCTTAGAGCCGAAATTGAATCCAACCCGCCGCTGTTCCCCTGGGAAACAGAATTCAAAAGCTACGACCACGATTACCCAGACGATGTAGCCCCGCAATGGGTTCCCCCCCTACACCTCTGGACTCCCCAACTACAAAATATCAGGTGGGGCCGCCTGCCAATTCCGATCGCCCAAGGGGTTTTTGCTCAACTGCTAGAACCTTGTCAGGAACTGGTAATGTCGTCGCTGCGGCAAGGCTCGAAGTTAGTTCGCGCTGTAGATGGCTTATTTCCGGGTCAGTCTCAGGAACTTAACGAATTAGCTGGTTTAGTGCTCCGAGGTTCCTTGCGGGGACTTCTCGATTTAGAAGATTTCCCGACTTACGAAGCGGCGAGTACCGATCAACAAATGGTGCTGTCGCTGTTGGCCGCGAGGGAAATCATTGAGTCTCTAACTTTGGATTGTCCTGTGAATCAGCCGCCTGTTTCGCGGGAGTGGCTGACTGGTTTGGGTTCGCTGACTCTGGAGGCTCAATACCTGTCAAACCGCAACAGAGAACAGCCAATGCCGTGTTTAAGAGTTGACTGCCAATTTCCGGGGGCAGGAAGTTTGGAACTCAAGGGAGGAGATGCCGAAGCAACTGCACATCGTCCGAATTCCGGGCATTTAAGTGTGGAGTTGTTTGACCCGCAACCTAACAAGACTTATGCCCTAGAAGTTCGATTCCAAAACTTCGAGACCCGACCTTTGAAGTTTGCTATTCGTCCAATTTGGACAGGACAAGATAGCAACTAGAAAGGTCTATTTAGAGTAAATAATTTAGGTTTTTACTCTCTGGTTTGACCTCACACAAAAACAGATGCAATCCCTCGACTGCTGTCGTGGAAAGCGAAAAAGTTTAGATCTTAGTTCAAGCCCCCAGATTCATCTGTGGAGTCAATCTAAAATCTAATGACAGAGAAATAAGATTTAGATATTAGTTGAAATCCAAATTTATCTGTGGATTCAATCTAAAATTTAAAATCTAATGACAGAGAAATAAGATTTAGAGATTAGTTAAAACCCAGATTCATCTGTGGATTTAATCTAAAATCTAATGACAGGGAAATAAGATTTAGAGATTAGGTAAAATCCAGATTTATCTGTGAATTCAATCTAAAATCTAAAATCTAAAATCTAAAATAGTTGGATGGGTGCACATGACAACTGATAACCTGCGAAATATACCTGTTTTGGGTAAGCTGTGGGAGCAGATTGAGGCCATGCCTCCGCCGGTGATAGAGGATTCTTTACTGCTGCGAATCCTAGTTCAGTTGTTGGTAATTGTGGGAATTGTAGCTACTGACGTTGCTGCCGAAGAAGCCCTGAACCTGTGGGCTGTGCCTGTTAGTATTGTGGGAGCAACTTGGAGTTGGTACCGCCGCCGCGATCGCAATGTAGCTGCTAAGTTCTGCATAGCTATTGGAATGCTGGTGGCGCTGTTCGCTTTTTTTAGCCGCTTGGTGGGAGAATTGAATGATACGCGGTTAGTTTTGGCGCAACTGTTAATCCAACTTCAAGTGCTGCACAGTTTCGATTTGCCTCGCCGCAAGGATTTAGGCTATTCGATGGTAATCGGGCTAATTTTGTTAGGGGTAGCAGCGACTCTCAGCCAAACCTTGACTTTTGCGCCGCTGTTGTTGGTGTTTTTGGCTTTAGCGCTTCCGACTTTGGTGTTGGATTATCGATCGCGCTTGGGATTTTTGAAGCCAGAATCCATTGGTGAAAAAGCACAAGGTAAAGGGAAAAATGAAAGCCTGTCGCTATTTGCTGCTACTTTATCCCCAAAGTATTTTGGTTGGCTGCTGCTGATAACTGTCGGGTTGGGGCTGACTATTTTTGCGTTTTTGCCACGCCTCCCTGGCTATCAGTTACGGACTTTTCCTGTGAGTGCTCCTATTGAATATCAGGGGGAGTTTGACTCGCGCAGCATTCTGAATCCAGGGTATGTCAGAGGGGGAAATGAAAAAGGAACTGGCGGAGGAAGGGGGAGAAACCCAGACTCTGGGCCAGGAGAGGTGGACTCTACTTTTTATTACGGTTTCAACCAGCGCATAAATCAAAATTTGCGGGGGGAAATGAAACCTGAAGTGGTGATGCGGGTGCGATCGCAGGCTGCGGGTTTTTGGCGAGTATTAGGCTTCGACAAATACACCGGTCAGGGCTGGGAAATTTCTCGCAACGAACAAGCTCAAACGGTGACTAGACCTAGGTGGTCTTATCAATTTTATCTGAATCCGTTTCCCAATGCGCCTCGGACTCAAGAGGTGATTCAAAGTTATACTATTGTTGCTCAGTTGCCGAATTTGATTCCGGCTTTAAACAAGCCGAAGGAGCTTTATTTTCCGAGTCCAGAGGTGGCAGTTGATGCGGAGGGGGGTTTGCGAGCGCCTGCGGCATTGGGAGAGGGTGTGACTTATACGGTGATTTCTAATGTACCTTTTCGCGATCGCTCTTTGTTAGGTAAAACTGGTACTAATTACCCGAAAAATATTCGCAATTTCTATTTGGATGTGCCGCCGGAAATTTCCCAGAAGGTGCGAGAAAAAACTGAAGAGATATTGGCTGCAAGAACTAGAGTAGCTCAGTCGGACAGACCGATCGATTCTCCCTACGAAAAAGCTTTGTATTTGGCTCAATATTTAAAGCAAAATCCGAATTACAAAATAGAAAAAGCTTTGCCTTACTTAGAAGAAGGTGAAGATTTAGTCCAGGCTTTTCTGTTTGGCTACAAAAACACCCAGGACGGCAAAAAAGTTACAGGTGGATATCCAGATCACTTTTCGACGGTACTGACAATTATGCTGAGGTCGATCGGGATTCCGGCGCGACTGGCGGGCGGCTTCGATACGGGGGAATTTAACCCGTTTACTGGTTACTATGTTGTGAAAAATACCGATGCTTTCTTGATGACGGAGGTATATTTCCCCAATAACGGCTGGTTTGGTTTTAATCCGATTCCCGGTTATCCGCTGATTCCGGCTTCGGTGGAAGACAACCAGACTTTTAGTGCGATCGAATCGTTTTGGAAGTGGATCGCGGGTTGGCTACCGACTCCTCTGAGAAGCGGGCTGGATTCAGTTATAGGTTTTCTAATTGGCTGGATCAGTTTGATTGTGGGCTGGTTTCTGGGACAGTTTGCTAAGGGTTGGGTGGGGTTATTTACTGGTTTGATTGCTGCGATCGCCTTTGGCTTTATTGGCTGGTTAATTTGGCAACTGTGGCGCAAGTGGCGCCACCGCCGCTGGCTGGCGAAGTTGCCGCCGGTGGAGGGGGTTTATCAGGAAATGCTGAAGGATTTGGCGAGTAGGGGTTTTGTGAAACCTCGCGCTCAAACGCCTTTGGAGTATGCTGAGGCAATGCGCGGGAATCATGCAACTGATGAAGCTGAGGTGATTGATGAAGTTTCGCAAGCTTACGTGCGCTGGAAGTATGGCGGCGAAGCGGGTAATTTGAACCAGTTGCGGCAGTTGGTGGAAAATTTGAGGCGATCGCACTTGAAGAAACTCAAAAAGTTAAGATAAAAATCGGCGATGGAAAGAGACGGTTGCTGAATTTTAAAAGGGTGAAACCAAACATCACATAATCATGGAAAAAAAACTATGATGAGCCAGAGGGAAAAGAGCATAAAAACTAGAGACACGGGTCAAGCCAATCGGAATGTTACGCCAAAACGCCCACATTCTTGAAATATTCATAGCTGTAGCAGTCACAATATGTTGTAGACGAGTTTTGGCAAGACCCCTGTAATATCAAATCCGGCTGCGCTGGGATGATATCAAATCCGCGCTTCATCGTCGGGCGTAAAGTCAAATCAAGCTGGCAACAAATAATTCGCGCAATTTTCATTTTTCTGACTCACAGTCAACAGTCAACCATCACGGGCGGTGCAACCGGAATCGATATAATACCCATCTCTTGTGAAATTTATCCGGCTTTAAAAACTTTAGAAATTCTTAAAGTTTTGATTGAATCTGCTTAAGTGGGGTTAAAGTTAAGAATTTTAAGAAGGTCTTTTTAGTTATTTAGTAATGCACAAATCCACTTTTTTGTCAAATTAATTTAGATGCGTTTACCATCTACCTGCAGGCGGGGAAAAAATCCGGTTTCTGCGTGAATATCTCAAGGGATAATCCACGATTTTTCCTAGAAACCGGGTTTTTTAGGTTGATAGTGCGTAAGTGTTGTTAAGCAAACTTAATCTTCAAATAATCATCCTCCATCTTCGCCCCCGAAGGTTGCAGCGCCGCTAAAGCTTGCGGCAACACCAAATTACGGCGGTGATTCCCAATCCGAACATTCAACTCATCTCCCGTTTTGCTCAACTGGATCTGATCCTTAGCAATTCCGGGCAAATACAGTTCAAGACTATATTGATTGTTTTCCTGCACGATCTTAATCGTATTTTCTTTGTAATAAACTTGACTTGGATCTTCGTCTTTGTAAAGCGTTTCTTTCAACCGTTCCAAAGCGGCCAAACCGCACATTTCTTCTGAATAAAGTGGCACTTCCTTAACTGGCAGCGGCATAAAATCTGAGTGAATTTCCTGACGGTACTGTTCCTGGCTTTCTTTCCACCGTTTAAAAAATGGGTCAGTTACTTCTGCAGGAATAATCCGGTTAGCTACTACTAAATCGGTGGCTACATTGTACAAACTCAAATAGGCATGAGCGCGCAGAGACTCTTTAATTACCATTTTTTCTGGATTGGTAACTAACCTTACTGAAGTCACAGTATTGTCAGTTAAAACCTTTTCCAAAGCTTCGATTTGTTCGTAAAATTCGTAAGGTGCATCCATCACCTCTTTGTCTGGTAAAGAAAAACCCGCAATTGGTCTAAAAATAGGTTCAACTAAAGGTCGAAGGGCGGCTGATATGCCTTGCAGTGGCTTGTAAAATTTTCTCATGTACCAGCCGCCAACTTCCGGCAAACTTAGCAGTCTTAATGCTGTTCCCGTCGGAGCAGAATCGATAATTAAAACATCAAATTCGCCTTCGTCGTAATGCCGCTTCATTCGTACTAAACCGAAGATTTCATCCATTCCTGGCAAGATGGCTAATTCTTCAGCTTGCACCCCTTCGAGTCCCTGTGCTCGCAAGACTTGAGTAATGTAGCGCTTAACGGCTCCCCAATTGCCTTCTAATTCCCTGAGAGCGTCTAATTCGGCTCCCCACAAATTCGGTTTCACCAGCCGCGAATCGTGTCCCAGTTCCATGTCAAAGCTGTCGGCTAAGGAGTGAGCGGGATCTGTGCTCAGCACTAGGGTTTTGTATCCCAATTCCGCACATCGCAGCCCAGTAGCAGCGGCTACGGAGGTTTTGCCGACGCCGCCTTTTCCGGTCATTAAAATTAAGCGCATTGATTGTTTAGCTCGCCTGAAAATTCTTTACTTCTTTATTGTAACGTTCTGTAACAGAGATTAATTTAGTGGGGGAATTAATTTTGGCGACAAGCAGCCGCTGAACCCAGCACATTTCCCGTGTTCCAGGAAATTGCTGCCATTTCAAGATTAGTTCAAATTACTTATCTCAGATATCAATTGCAACAAATAAAAATCCATCAGCGTTCATCTGTGTTGATCTGCTAACATCTGCGGTTAAAAAAGGGATCTCGCTCTTGAAACACTATTTTTTATTGCTAAAAAACCTAATAAAATTTCTCAAACATTAGTTTTCAGAGGAAATACAAGCTGTTTGATCACATCCAACCGCGAACAGTCCCAATAATCGATGTGAGAAACAATTAAACCGTCGCTGTTGATTTTGAGTTCGCTCCTACCGGCGATCGCCATTTTCGGTTTCCAAGGTAGCGGTGCGATCCAGCTCAGAGTCCAGCGAGTGTCTATAGTATCTCCCGATCGCGAAATCCCGTGCAAATCGAGATTTACATCCTGAAAAAAAGTCCCCATAAACCCGATCATTTTGCGGTAGCGATCGACTCCTGTAAATCGATTCACCGGATCTTTAAAATAAACATCTTTTGCATAGATGCTGTAAGTCTGATTATCGGGAAATCTTTGATAATCTTCTTTGAGAATTTCAAGAATGTCCATTTCGAGCGATCGTTATTCTTCTATAGCAATCCTAAATGATTATACTCGTTACCAGGCAGAGCCTGGTAACGCATATCCGGAGGCTCTGCCTCCATTGTCGCAGCCGAGGCAGAGCCTCGCTTACATCGGTTCCCAGGCAGAGCTTGGGAACCAGTTAAGCAGTTATTGAAACTGATTTAGGATTGCTATATTATTAGAATAGAATTTTAACACAATAGATCAAAAATCCGCACTTCTCGTCCAAATTGTGATATTATATCGGGTTATTTCCTGCCTTGCAAACTTTCAACTTAACATCACAACTATGATTGACCTCTACACTTTTACCACCCCGAACGGTCGCAAAGTCTCGATCATGCTCGAAGAAATAGGTTTACCCTACAACCTGCACGTCATCGACATCACAAAAAACGACCAATTTAGCCCAGAATTCATTGCAATCAACCCCAACAGCAAAATTCCGGCGATAGTCGATCGAGATAACGGCATCACCGTCTTCGAGTCTGGCGCTATTCTGATGTATCTTGCCGAAAAAAGCGGCAGATTTCTGCCCACAGACAAACAAAAATACTTTCAAGTTATAGAGTGGCTGATGTTTCAAATGGCCAGCGTCGGCCCGATGTTTGGTCAGCTAAACCACTTCAAACGCTTTGCACCCGAACAAATTCCCTATGCAATTGGGCGTTACGAAAAAGAAACCTTGCGCCTCTACGGAGTATTAGACACTCAACTAGCAAAATATGAATACATTTGCGGCGACTATTCGATCGCCGACATTGCTACCTATCCGTGGGTTGCTATTTACGAATTTCAAGGATTAACCCTCGACAACCACCCCCACCTCAAACGTTGGGTAGAAACCGTGCAAAAGCGTCCCGCCGTTGAGCGCGGCATGGCAGTTGGCGGAAGTCCTAACTGAGAATTAAACTTGACGAGCCGTCACAAGGTATTTGACTGTAGCTCAAAATCCGGTTTGACACTGCCATGACTTGCTAACCATTGATAAACTTGCAGCATCTGCTGAGCTTTAACATCCCAGGAATAGTGATTCATGGCGTAATTGTGGGCTGCAATGCCCATGCGTGCAATACGAGCGCGATCGGCGACAAGCTGTTCGAGTTCTGCGGTAAAATTTTTTACCAGTGTGTCAAAATTATCCATAGGAACTTTAATCCCCCGATCGGGCTCTACCAGCGCACCGGGTCCGCCGTAGTCAACTACAACACAAGCCATACCGCAGGCCATCGCTTCAACCACAACGCCAGCCCCCAGTTCGCGAATCGAGGGAAAAGCAAAGATCTCTGCTTGGCGCATTAATTCTCCCACTTCAGCTTGGGTTTTTTGACCTAAAAGTTTAACGCAGTTGCCTAAATTGTGTTCTGCGATGAATTGTTCTAGTCTAGGACGTTCGGGTCCGTCCCCAACGATCGCTAATTTATGCTGCTGCAAAATCGAACTGTTAGCGAAAGCACGAATGACAACTTCTGGCAATTTATAGGGAACAAGCCTCCCGGCAAACAGTACCGTCACTTGTTCGCTGCTAGAGCGTTCTGGCAGCTTAAACAATTCGGGATCGATGCCAACTTCGGCATAATTAATTGTCCTCGATCTCGCTGAGACTGGCAAATCTACGATCGTGTGATCGAATGCCGCCAGAATTCCTGCTGAACGTTCATAAGTAGAGCGGTAAAAAGGCATTAACCTGTAAGCATTTCGCACATAGCTCAACCACTCGCGTTCCCGCTTCAACTCAGTTGTGAAAGCTTTCGGCCAAGGCAGCCCGCCGTTGAGAGGCCCTAGCAAAAAAGGAATAGGACTCCAAGCTGCCATAGGACTTGGCTGCGTGGGCGACATCGGGGTAATCCGGTGAACGACATCGAAATGCCCGCTTTGCAACTCTTGCTTGTAGCGCTGCCATACTTCCCACTCAAAGGCGAGATAGCTGAAATAACCCAGCGCTGTCCTAATAGTCCAGGATTTTTCTGAGCCACCGGTTAGTAAATTAGCTAGATTTTGAATGGGAGCAGCAACATTTTCTGTATCTAGATAAACGACTTTAGCCTTACCCATCCCGACTTTATCGATATTTTGTTTATTCCGAATTTGAGTAACAACCGTAGCATCAACATAATGGCTGATTGCACGCGCAAATTTATATCCAACCACCGGTAAGGAAGGCCACTCAGGATTGCAAACATCCGCCAGAATCAAAACCCGCATCGTATCAGTTTTCTCTTTGTTTTTCATAAAAACTCCAGTATCTGTACAATTTGTCATAATAATTATTCGCGAGATTGGTTTAGGAGAACTTCCCTGCGCTTACCCCCTTGCTTGCCTACCCTAACTAATTATTCGCTAATGAGTGAGAATTGCTATGGGACTCAAGAACTTTATAACACCGCTATCCCTGTTTTGGCAAGTGTACCAATACATAGAAGATCGCGGTGTTGTTTAAAAGCTACTGCTGATTCAGGATTGGAATGATTTTCTGACCTGCTTTCAGCACTCAATTGTTGGCGCACCGAGGAACTCAATCGGCGAAATGCTTAATAATCGCCTCAGCAAACTCCGAACACTTCAACTCAGGCACCGGCGGCTCCATCAACCTCGCCAAATCATAAGTAACTTCACCGTTAGAAATTGCCGCTCCCAAACCCTTCTTAATCAAGTCTGCTGCTTCCTGCCATCCCATGTATTCTAACATCATCACCCCGGACAAAATCAGAGAACCGGGATTGACTTTATCCAAACCAGCGTGTTTCGGTGCAGTGCCGTGAGTCGCCTCAAAAACTGCACATTCATCACCAATATTCGCGCCTGGGCCCATGCCCAATCCACCCACAATGGCGGCGGCCGCATCGGACAAATAATCCCCGTTCAGATTCATTGTCGCCAAAATCGAATACTCGGCCGGTCGGGTTTGAATTTGTTGGAAAATACTGTCAGCAATTCGGTCGTTGACCATAATTTTTTCTTTCCACTGGCCACTGCCGTGACTGTCCCAAATTGCAAACAGAACGTCGGCTACTTCTTGACGAATTTTGGCTTGTTTTTCTGGCGTCAAAGCATCGTATCCAGGGTCTATTTGGCGAGCATTATCTTCTAAGCTAATGTCGGGATTTTTTTCTTTGTTGCCCAGAATCCAAGACTCTCTTTCAGTTACGCACTGTTGGCGAAATTCGGTGGTTGCTAATTCATAACCCCAATCTCGGAAAGCTCCTTCAGTATATTTCATGATGTTGCCTTTGTGCACCAAAGTCACTTGCTGCTTATCTTTAGGCAACCGTAAAGCGTGGGTAATGGCGCGCCGTACTAAACGCTGAGAACCTGTTTTGCTAATGGGTTTAATTCCGATTCCAGAATCGAGGCGAATTTGTTTTTTGCCATGTTCTGGTGTTGCAGGAATTAACTCATTATTGAGGAATTCAATCAATTTTTTGCCGATTTCGCTGCCTTTAGCCCATTCAATTCCGAGGTAAATATCTTCTGTATTTTCCCGGTAAATAATTACATCTAGGAGTTCAGGAGTTTTGTGTAGCGATGGTGTTCCAGCATAATATTTGCAGGGTCGCACGCAGGCGTAAAGGTCAAAGATTTGCCGCAAAGCTACGTTTAGCGATCGAATTCCGCCGCCTATGGGCGTTGTCAGTGGCCCTTTGATGGCGACTCCGTATTCTTTGATGGCGTCTAAGGAATCCTGGGGCAGATATTGGTAAGTACCGTAGACATCGCAGGCTTCGTCGCCTACATAGATTTTAAACCAGTTGATTTTTCGATCGCCACCGTAAGCCTTTTGTACCGCAGCATCCATGACTCTCTGGGATGCAGGCCACAAGTCAACGCCGGTACCGTCGCCGCGAATGAAGGGAATAATTGGGTCATTGGGGACGATCGGCAAACCGTCTTTGAAAGTAATTTTAGAACCTGTTGTCGGGGCTACAATCTTTTCGTACATATCTTAACAGTGCGGATAGGAATGTTCCCTATTTTGCCACGATTATCTGCCTAAACTTCAATCCCTCCTAAATATTTCTATGAATTTTTGATAAATTGATTTTTAACCGCCGATAATAGCAGATAAACGCAGATGTTTTTGGGGATGTCTGCATTTATCTAAAATTTTATTCTTTTTGCATATTCTTCTTCACAATCCACAAAATACACCAGATGACTATAATCACCACAACTATTTTGGAAACCGGGCCGAGATAATCCTCTACAAGTGTATAATTTTCCCCTAGTTTATATCCGGCAAAAGTCAGGAAACTTACCCATAAAAGAGTGCCGCCTGTTGAGTAGATTAAAAAAGGAATTAAAGGCATATTATTGATGCCAGCCGGAAGGGAAATTAGGGTGCGAACTCCCGGTACGAGGCGACACAAAAACACGGCTTTGTTGCCGTGTCTGTTAAACCATCTATTTGCTTTGTCAATATCGGCGCCCGATACAGCGATCCACTTGCCGTATTTGTCGGCTAAACTGCTCAAGCGTTCTTCGCTCAATAATTTACCAGCATAGTACCAGGGAAGCGCCCCCAGAACTGTACCGATTACTCCTGCTGCGATCGCCGGTACTAACTGTATATCATCACCCTTTGATGCCGTGAATCCTGCCAGCGGCATAATCAATTCTGAGGGTATGGGCGGGAAAAGATTTTCTAAAAACATCAACAGGCCAATTCCGAAATAGCCCATCGACTGCATTGTGTTAGTTATCCATTCAACCATTTTGATTTAATAATTTGGTAAGAAGAAGTCAGTAGTCATTAGTCATCGCTCGTTCCCAGGCACAGCCGGGGAACAAATATCTAGAGGCTCTGCCTCGACTCCCCATGAGGGAGGCAGAGCCTCCTTGTATTCATTCCCCGGCACAGCGTGGGAACCATAAACGATGATTAAGTGCCCGAAGTCCAAGAGTTTGTGTACTCAATTTGCTCGGCAGTCAAGGTATCAATGTGAATACCCATTGCTTCCAATTTGAGACGGGCAATTTCTTTGTCAACTTCCACGGGAATTGAGTGAATACCAGGCTCTAGTTTGCCTTTGTTCGTAACTAGATATTCGCAGGCTAAAGCTTGGTTAGCAAAGCTCATATCCATCACGGCGCTGGGGTGTCCTTCGGCGGCTGCCAAGTTGATCAAACGACCTTCGCCCAACACAATAATCGACTTGCCATTATTGAGGTGATATTCTTGAGTGAAAGACCGGACTGTTTTCACGTCAGTGCTTTTTGCGCCGAGGGATTTGAGGTCAATTTCAATGTCGAAGTGACCGGAATTGCAAACAATTGCGCCGTCTTTCATTGTCTCGAAATGTTCGGCACGAATGACGTGTTTGTTGCCGGTAACGGTAATGAATATATCTCCGACTGTTGCGGCTTCGTCCATCGGCATGACGCGGAAACCGTCCATCACTGCTTCGATCGCCCGAATCGGATCAATTTCGGTGACAATTACGTTAGCACCCATACCACGGGCGCGCAGTGCCGTACCTTTGCCGCACCAACCGTAACCTGCAACCACAATATTTTTACCGGCTAACAAAATATTGGTAGCGCGGATAATGCCGTCTAGGGTAGATTGACCGGTGCCGTAGCGGTTGTCAAAGAAGTGCTTGGTGTCGGCGTCGTTGACGTTCATTGCGGGGAAAGTCAGCACACCGTCTTTCAACATTGCCCGCAGGCGCACGATGCCTGTGGTAGTTTCTTCGGTAGTTCCGATCAAGTCGGAAATTTGGTTCGGGCGGTGCTGGATTAGGGCAGCTACCACGTCGCTGCCGTCGTCGATGATAATATTGGGGCGGTGGTCTAGGGCTGTGTAGACGTGACGTTCGTAGGTAGCCGCGTCTTCTCCTTTGAGGGCGAAGACGGAAATGCCGTAGTCTTCAACTAAACAAGCCGCTACGTCATCTTGAGTGCTCAAGGGGTTGCTGGCGATCAGTACGGCGTCGCCACCGCCGAGTTTGATGGCGATTGCCAAATGAGCGGTTTCTGTGGTTACGTGGCAGCAAGCAGCCAAGCGAATGCCAGCGAAAGGCTTTTCTTTAGCGAAGCGTTCTTGAATTTGCCGCAAAACGGGCATTTCCCGGCCGGCCCACTCGATGCGTTGCTTTCCCAAGGGGGCGAGGGACAAGTCTTTGACTTCGTGTTTAATCTTGACGGATGTAGCAACCATGTATGTTATTTCTGAGAAATCATCAAACTTTGTTAGTTTTAGCAGATTAACCCATCGGCGGGCAAGTGCTGTGATTTTACTTGATCGGGGGCGGCGAGGCTAATCTTAAATTTTGATTGTGTTTTAATGATTAGCGAGCTAGTCGATGGAGTCACCTGCACAGCCAGAGTCAAACATTCCTGTCCGGCGATCGATCTCAATCTTTTGTGTTAGCGTGGCATTCTTCAATTATTTGACCGAAAGCATCCAGGATACAAGCCCCCGAATTTATCCGTGGGGTCAAGGCTTCAATCGAAAATCGAAAATCGAAAATCGAAAATCGATTGACACTCTCACTTGGGCTGCTGGCAGTTTGAGCGCCTGCGTAATTGCGTTCCCAGCTTGGCGGCCTGCAGATATGATCAGTTGGTTAGGACTTTGTTCAGTAGGGATTTGTTTCGCGTTCCAAGACATCTTCAAATACTTTTTAGCGGAAATATTGTTGCTGTTGCACGAATCGTTTCAATGGGGCGATCGGATAATTGTAGAAGGCTTTGAAGGTACTGTTGAAAAGATTTTGCGGCGTTCAACTCAAATTATTATTGATCGGGGAGAACGAGTTATCATGCCGAAGGCGATCGTATTTACCAATTCAGTGCGGGCAAGCTAATCCGCATTTAAATTGCATAGTCAAATAAATTTTTACTTTTGTGGGGAGTAGGGATTGGGCAGGATAATCCGCCCTCAATATACAATTTAAATGCACAACAGCTTACTAATAAGCCTGCTCCAGAGGCGAACTAACTTGCCTTTAAATTTAGCCTATGATGTTGATACTTCAGGCTTTAAGGATGGTTCTTTGCATCTTATTGTCGGGTATTGGACGCTGCGCGAACAAGCACAGGTGCGACGGACAAACACCAGGGTTGTACTGGCGATTAAAGTAGCGTGCATCCGGGCGGATATTAAAATTCCTTAACCGGTACTGGTGACTTTGTACGATCGAACAATTTACCGTGAGTTTTGAATTTTGAGTTGGGAGAGCGAGAGAGTGGGAGAGTGGGAGAGTGGGAACAATCCTTTTGCTTCACGCTTGACTTCTTCCCTCAACACCCATCCGTTAAATCCATTAAATCCCTTACACTGGGCGTTGCCGAACTTCACCCTGATATCAAATCCGCGCTTCATCGTCGGGCGTAAAATCGAGTCAACATCCAACACTCAACCATCATTCAGTTTGGCGACCCGCCCGTCAACAGTCAACAGTCAACAATCATGAGGAGTGCAACCAGAATTGATATGACTTCTCCCTTCTGACTTTTTAAATCAAGCAAAAGGCGAGCCGATTTCTCATTAGCGCGCCTCCTAATTGAATTTTATTTTGTCAAACGTCATTGAGGAAATTGTTCCGGTTGAAAAAAATCATGAAGTCGTCTTGCTAGCGCGGCGGCGGCGTGCTGCAACCAAGCCACCCAAACCGAGAGCCAAACCAGTCATTGTCATCGGTTCGGGAACTGCTTCTGCGCTCACTGTGAAGTCTTGGAAGTCTTTGTCGTTGCTGTTACCGCGATCGTCCAAGCCAATTAGCGTGCCTCCGTTAAACAGAGAACCTGTTCCATTTGTGAATTGTCCGGCAGCTTGGAAGACGTTCGTGCTTTCTTTGTCGAGTTCGTCCCACAGTTGCGATTGCGCGCCAAACACCGCTTGCTGGCTGCCACTGTTCAAGCTTGAGCTCGAGTAGACACTGCCACCCCAGCCGCTGTCGAGTCCCAAAGTGTAAATTTGATTTGCCAGGAATGTGAATACTACTGAGCCAGGACCCGTGACTGTATTGCCCAGAGTTCCTTTCCATTCGTTTTCCCACTGGTTGTCTGAGGATTTAGTTTCCGAAAACAGGGTCTTAACTAGAGAGACCGCCGAGTTCTCCACACTGTAGATGCCCAAAGAGGATTGGTACATACCGTGAGATTCTTTGAAGCTAAACTTGATACTTGTATCTTGGCCGAATTGGATGCCGTTGGTACCAAAGGAGAAGGCTTGAGCAGGAGTTCCGGCGCCAAACAGAGCTGTGGCGGCGGCGGTAGCTGTGAGGGCGGATAAGAGTTTGGTATTCATAACCTGTTCCTTTTGTGCGATGGTCTTAATATTTTCATTATGCGATACTTTGTTTGTATTTGGTTCACTTTAGGTGAATTTTGACATATTCTTTATCAAGCCTTTACATAACCTTCACAAATGCTGTCGGTCGCATCTATCTGCGGGCGATCGCTCCCTCATAATACCCACTAAATAATTATAAATATTGTGGCTTGAAACCTTGCAGTCGCGGGCATGGGAGCGCGGGCCAGTCAAACTGATTTGGATCGGGCTTAGACTAATTTTTTATTATATTCTCAAGTCTCAATACTCAACAGGAAACACTTAAGTATAAATACGGTAATATTCGTGGGTACTGATAGTTCCAGAAGTTTTCTATTAGCCAGAAACTGGCAATATTTGTTTTTTGGGGCTTGTGTAGGGGAGTTAAAGTAGTTTATCTATCGGGTAAATTACCTACAAAATGCGATCGTTGGGTCTACGTATTTGGGTTGAATTAAATAGAGCCCGTGGCGTGAGATATCCCAAAGATGCGATCGAGGAGATGCAATTTCCGCAGATTGAAGCGGTAAAAGACCGGATTGCCTCTCAACAAAGATTGTATAGAGAAGCTCTGGGTAAGTCCTTGGTTCCCATCGCCCGCATCAAAACAAACCGCTGTAACGTTCCTCTGCCCAAGGTTCGCCCCGCTTGTGGTAGCCGTTGCGTTCCCAAAAACCGAGTTCTTCGGTTTCTGTAAACTCCAGGCCGTTAATCCATTTAGCGCTTTTCCAAGCGTACAAGTGGGGAACTACCAGCCGCATCGGGCCGCCGTGGTCTGCGGATAGAGGTTCGCCGAAGACGGTGTGGGCGAAAAAGTTTTCTTCTCGGAGGAAGTCGGCGATCGCAATGTTGGTAGTGTAGCCGCCGTAGCAGTGTTCCAGGACGTGCAGAGCTTTTGGATCGACTTCTACATACTTCATAAAATCTGTGACTTTGACTCCCGTCCACTGCACGTCGAGTTTTGACCACCGAGTGACACAGTGAAAATCCGCAGTAAAGTTACTTTGGGGCATGGCCTGGAAGTCCGACCAAGTGAAGGTTTTTGGTTCTGCCAATCCCCAGACTTTAAATTCCCAACTCTCTATGCTGACGGAGGGTGTATCGCCGTAGGTCAGGACAGGAAAGCCGTTGGCGAGGTATTGACCCGGCGGGACGCGATCGCTGTTTTCTAATTCTGGCTTGCGAAAAAATTTGCCCAGCATTGATTCACGCTCTACAGTAAATGACTGCAATCATGAGTATAACTTGCAGATATCGGCCCATCGCAATTCATCTCAAGGTATAAAACAAAAGCACTTCTGCCGAAATAAAAATCCCCAAATCATGCTTAATGCCCGCCTAATTCTGCCTTCGGAGAGAGGCGAAGCTAAAAATTCAAAAAATTTATCACCCCAGCGTATGAATTACCTAACCTTAAATTTTATCGCAATTGATGGTGCATTTCCGAATGTTTGATGTATTGTTACAATATGCTCAGATGCCATATGTAAAAAAATTGATGGGGTAAAAATCATGATCACAAGTTGCTTGATTCCGTTGACGGTATGCTTGATTGCTTGGTGGGTGACTGCCGGGACTGACAACAGAACGCTAGACGGAATTCCGGCTCCCATAGCTGCAATTATTGGAATGTGTTCGTTAATTTGGTTGGTAGCGGTGTGTCCTTGGCCTGTTGAACTCGCTCTAGTATTGGCGGTGCTGATTTTCGGCAAAGCTTATTTGCAAAAAATCTTGAAAGTCGGCTGAATTTTGAGGGCTAGCGCTCCTATGATTTGCGGGAGCGCGATGATCGAGTGCTGCTAGTTTGTTGAAATTTTTCGCGATTTGTCTGGCTAAGTTCTCAGAGGGGGTCGCAAAGGCGGAACCAACCCTAAAATTGGTGAAATTCAATTTAGATATTTCGGTTAAAAATTAGAACATAAAGATAGACAGAAAAACCCGGTTGATCTAAGATCAACCGGGTTTATGAGGGCCTGAAATTTTGACACATCCCGCACCACTTGCTGAGGACTTCGACACTCGGAACCCAAGAAACTGGGTTTATAGGTCCAGGACTTTTCCTGTAGGTGCGTAAAATGGCGAGCTGTTAAATTGGCAAGCGATTAATATCTTTATTAGAACCAATTACTACCATCACCTCGCCTTTGCTCAAGCGTTCGCTGGGCTGCGGATTGATCTCGAACTTGTCGGCACGACCGACTGCTAGCAAATTCAAACCATACCTGCGCCGGAGTTCCAATTCCGAGATGGTTTTGCCATCAAACTTTTCAGGAACTAGCAACTCAACGATGCTGTGAGCTGGGTCGAGGTCAAAGCGTTCTAAAATGCTGGGTTTTGTAAGAAGGCGGGCCAAAGAGCAGCCCATTTCTCGTTCGGGAAAAACTACATGATCTGCGCCGATTTTTTTCAACAGTTTTAAGTGAGTTTCCGAAGAAGCTTTGGCTATTACGTGACGTACCCCGCCTTCCTTAAGATTTAAGGTGGTGGTAATGCTTTCTCCTAGATAATTGCCGATTGCAACAATCACTGTTTCAAATTCAAATATACCTGCTTCCTGAAGAGCGCTAGGCTCAGTAGAATCTAACTGCAAAACGTGAGCAGCAATACGATCGTTCAAAGCTTGAGTTACTTTTTTTTCATCGGTGTCAATTCCCAGGACTTCGTAACCCAAACCGTGCAGAGTAGAACACACAGCTTTGCCGAAGCGTCCCAAACCAATAACTGCAAACTGCTTGTTGTCGGCGCGCAAAGTGCGAAAAAAATTTAAAGATGACAGGTTCACTGAATATCCAGCGCTGAGGGTCTTGCTGTTTAAATTTTAGCAGAGACAGCGCCGCCTCCTTTTGATTTTTGGGTAAGTAGTAAAAGTTGATTTGGGTTGTCACCCATTGTTTAGATTATCAGCAACGAGGCAGGATTTTTTATCCGACTAACAAACTTTCCTCAGCATACTTAAAAGGTCTGGGTTTGGGGTCGCCGACAGCGGCACTCATCAGCATCAGCACGCCAACACGACCTATGTACATTGTAGCAATCAAAACCAGCTTACCGATCACTGAAATCTTGGCTGTAATCCCTGTGGAAAGGCCGACCGTGGCAAAAGCTGAAACTGCTTCAAATAGCACTTCGATAAATTTTAGTTCGGGATTGGTCAGCTCAATTAAAATTGCAGATGTGAACGCGACCAACAGAGAACCGAAGACTACGCTAATAGTTTTCAGAATCATTGCTGGCGGGATTTGACGCTGATAGCACTCCACATCTTCCTGGCCTTCGAGAACTGCTGTAGTACAGCAAAACAATATCCTAAAAGTTGTGGTTTTGATTCCGCCGCCGGTACTGCCAGGACTGGCGCCGACAAACATCAGCGCGATGGTCAGAAATAGCCCGGCTTCGCTCATTTTGCCAATGTCAATTGTATTGAATCCCGCCGTGCGGGGAGTAACAGATTGAAACCAAGCGGCCATCACCTTTTGAGGAAAATTTAGAGATCCGAAAGTTCCTGGGTTGTCGTATTCGAGCACCAGAAAGGCTAGCGTTCCTAAAATCAAAAGCACAGCAGTTGTACTGGTAACGACTTTGAAGTTCAGGGAATAAACTGTGCAGATAAGACTTTTGTTCAAGCGATCGCGCAGCCACAGGTACATTTCCATAATTACTTGATAGCCGATTCCTCCAAATATGATTAAACCGCAAACTGTGAAGTTAACTAGAGGCGAACTAACGTAGCCTATAAAACTATCTGAGTAGAGGCTAAAACCGGCGTTGTTAAAGGCATTAATGCTGTGAAATATAGCCAACCACAGACCGTCTTTAAATCCGTATTCTGGGACGAAAACCGACATCAGCAAAAACACTCCCGTTAATTGAAACAAAACGGTTGTTGCTAGAATTGACTGCACGAGTTGCACTACGCCGGCTAGCCCGGATTTGTCGAGAGATTGTTGCAGGGCAATTTTTTCTTTCAAGCCAAAGCGGCGGCCCAATAACAGCAGCAAGATAGTCGTGGCTGTCATGTAGCCCAAGGCTCCTATTTCCACCAGTAAAAGTAGGCACAGTTGCCCCCAAAAAGAGTAATATTTTCCGATATCAACCACCGACAAGCCCGTGACGCAGACAGCGGAAGTAGAGGTAAACAGTGCTGTTATTGGATCGCTCCAAGTTCCATCAATTGTGGAAAAGGGCATCATCAGTAATAGAGCACCTACGGTGATGACGGCGAGAAAGCCCAAGCAAATGGTTCGCGAGACAGTCATTCGATTTTAGATTTTAGATTTGAGATTTTAGATTTGAGAGGGAACCACAAATCGATTTTAGATTTTAGATTTGAGGTTTTAGAGGGAACCCACAAATAGATCCTCGGGCTTCAAATAAGGACATCTCTGTCTGGCGAGTGCCTGCGGTCGATCGAACTCAATCGCCAAATTCTATGACAACATCGGGAAAATAACGGTAGAATTCCTTTAATAACTTGCGATCCGGCGATGACATCAACACTTTACCAGCAAATTCAGCAACTTTACGACGCTTCTAGCGGTTTGTGGGAGCAGGTGTGGGGCGAACATATGCACCACGGTTACTACGGCCCAGATGGCAATTTGAAAAAAGAGCGCCGACAGGCTCAGATAGATTTGATAGAAGAACTGCTGGCTTGGGCTGAAGTACCGTCAGAGAAGGCACTGTGTGAATCTTACCGCATTCTCGATGTCGGTTGCGGGATCGGCGGCAGCACGCTGTATTTGACCGAAAAGTTTAGTTTGATCGCTCAAAATAATTTAAAGTTGGATGGCGGGTTCGATCGTGATTTTAGCCGATCGCCCGAACCAAATAAAACGGGCGGTAGCGTTACAGCTACCGGGATTACTCTGAGTCCGGTACAGGCAAACAGAGCGACGGAACGCGCTAAAATTGCCGATGCTCAAAGCAATGTGAATTTTTTGGTTGCAGATGCTTTGAATATGCCTTTTCCTGATGAGTCATTCGACTTGGTTTGGTCGCTCGAAAGTGGCGAACATATGCCCGACAAAATTAAGTTTTTGCAGGAATGCTGCCGCGTACTCAAGCCGGGAGGAACTTTGATTTTGGCTACTTGGTGTCACCGCCCGGTGGGAGAAACGGCGGGAGAATTAACTGATGAAGAGAGAAAGGAATTGGCAGAAATTTACCGGGTTTATGCTTTGCCTTATGTGATTTCTTTGCCGGAATACGAGGAAATTGTCCGCAGTTTGCCTTTGACAAGTATTCGCACCGCTGATTGGTCAAAAGCTGTTGCTCCTTTTTGGGATGTGGTGATCGATTCTGCTTTGACTCCGAGCGCGATTTGGGGTTTGCTAACGAGTGGTTGGACGACTATTCAAGCAGCACTTGCTCTCGGATTGATGAGCCGTGGATATCAGAGCGGATTAATTCGTTTCGGGCTGATTTGTGCTGTAAAATAACAGGCATATATCAGAGAAGTTTTGAGTCTTGAGTTGATGAGTAAGGTGTGCATTGCACACCCTACAGAATATTATTTGTTTGGTGCGGGTGTGAGATTTATGGGCAATGATTCGATTGGCAAGTCTTGGATTGATAAAAATGCCTCGGCTCCGCAAAGCTGGGTGAGGGCATTTTGGGAGTTTTCTCGGCCGCACACAATTGTGGGCACTAGCTTGAGTGTATTGGCTTTGTACGCGATCGCCCAAAGCGCGCGGCTGTTTGTGAATCCTGTATTTGGGCCCCTAGCTTTTGCCTGGTTGGCTTGCATTTGCGGCAATATTTATATTGTGGGATTGAACCAGTTAGAAGATGTTGAAATTGATAAAATTAATAAGCCGTATTTGCCGATCGCCTCGGGAGTGTTTTCTCGGAAAACCGGGGAATTAATTGTAATTGCCACGGGCATTATAGCAATTTTAACTGCTGTTTTACAAGGCCCGTTTTTGCTTGCTACTGTTGGCGTTAGTTTGGCGATGGGGACTGCTTATTCTCTGCCCCCAATTCGGCTGAAACGGTTTCCTTTTTGGGCGGCGCTGTGCATTTTTACGGTGCGGGGCGCGATCGTAAATTTAGGGTTATTTTTGCACTTTAATTGGGTGTTGGGTTTGGGAAGGGCGAAAAGCATTCTTTCTGGCTGGAATTTGGAGAGTGTGTCTTTTGGGATTCCTGCCGAAGTTTGGGTGCTGACGGTTTTTGTTGTGGTGTTTACGTTTGCGATCGCCATTTTTAAAGATATCCCCGACATGGAAGGGGACAAGCAATATAATATTACTACGTTTACGATTGAGCTGGGCAAGCCGGCCGTCTTTAATTTATCTCGCTGGGTGTTGACGGTTTGTTATTTGGGCGCGACTTTGGCGGGAGCGATCGTATTGCCTAATGTTAATTTAGTGTTTCTGGCAGTTTCTCATTTGGCGGCTTTGGGTTTGATGTGGTTTTGGAGCGTCAAAGTTGATTTGGACGATCAAATAGAAATTGCTGCATTTTATCAATTTATCTGGAAGTTGTTTTTCTTAGAATATCTGATTTTTCCCGCAGCTTGTTTGTTGGGGTAGAAGGAAGAAGTTCGGCAACGGATTTTGTAACGGATGTAACGGATTTAAGGAAGAAGGCAGTTCGGCAACGAGCAATGTACGGGATGTAACGGATATCAGTCCGAAGGAAGAAGGAAGGAGGAAGGAAGAAGGAAGGGAGAAGGAGGAAGAAGGAAGGGGGAAGAAGGAAGAAGGAAGGAAGAGTTAACAAATTAGAACAAATTGGCAATTACAAGTTAGCGAACTCCCAAACAACCAAGACAACTATGGCTTCTCAAAAAAAATCGCGGAAATCTGCCTGCAAACTGGGTGCCGAAGACTCTTTGAAATTAGCTTGGGAACATCACCAAGCGGGACGTTTGTTAGAAGCTGAGAATTTGTATCGGCAAATAATAGAAGTGCAGCCGGAATCAGCAAACGTGCTGTGTTTGTTGGGAATAGCGGCGAGACAGCAGGGAAAGATTGCAGAGGCGATCGACTTTTACGAAAAGGCGATCGCCCAAAACCGCGATTTTGTAGAAGCACATTTAAATAAGGCTAATCTTTTACTGGATGTAGGCGAGTATCAAAGGGCGATCGCCAGTTACGAACAAGTCATCAAAATCCAGCCAAATTCCGCACTCGCCTACAATAATTTGGGCTGGATCAAACAGCAACTCGCTGACATAGACTCAGCAATTTTATATTACCAAACAGCGCTGCGAATTGACCCCAACCTGCACGAAACAGCGCACAACTTAGGACATTTATTTAAACAAAAAAATCAATTAAGCGAGGCAATTGCCTGTTACCTACACGCTTTAAAAATTAATCCAAATTTGACATATTCCCTGATGGAATTGGGAACAGTTTTCCAGCAGCAAGGTAAATTAGCCGAAGCTTTCAACTGCTACCAGCAAGCGGTAAAACTCGACCCCAACAATCCCGAAGCTCACAACAATGTAGGAGCATTTTACCACGAACAAGGCAATGCAAAAGCAGCAATATCCCACTACCGACAAGCATTAAACTTAAAGCCAGATTTCGTGGAGGCTATTAACAATGTCGGACACGCTTTGGTCGATTTAGGAGAGTTTCAAGAGGCTTTTTCTTGTCACAGTCGAGCCTTGGAATTGCAGCCCGACAACGCCATCGCACACCTGGAATTAGGTTTGACTTTGCTATTGTTCGGAGATTTTCAGCGCGGTTTTGTTGAATATGAGTGGCGGTGGCGCACTCCGCAACTACAACCGAGGCAATTTAAACAGCCAGTTTGGGATGGTTCGGATTTGCAGGGTAAAACTATTTTACTCCACGTCGAGCAAGGCTTTGGCGATTCTATTCAGTTTATTCGCTACGCGCCGATTCTTCGCAGCAGAGGCGCTAAAGTTATGGTGGCTTGCTATCCAGAACTGATGCGGTTGTTTGCGACAGTTGCTGGTATTGAATATTTATCAGTTAGTTTGGAAGGTTTGCCAGAATTTGATGTTCACGCACCTCTGATGAGTTTGCCGCGAATTGTCGGGACAACTCTGGAAACAATACCGGCAAATGTTCCTTATTTAGCTCCGCCTGCTGAGTGCAAATTTGCGCTTTCTTCTGATGCCAAATTGAAGGTAGGGATTGTTTGGGCTGGGAGTCCGAAGCGTCGGAAAGACAATCAGCGTTCTTGCAGTTTGAGCGATTTTATTCGATTTTTGGATGTTCCGGGAATTGCTTTTTATAGTTTACAAAAAAACTTGTCCGAGAGCGATCGCACTTTGTTGCATCAACACTTAGTGCCGGATTTAACTCCGCATTTGAACGACTTTGCTGATACCGCTTCGGCTATATCTCAACTGGATTTAGTCATTACTGTCGATACGGCTGTGGCGCACTTAGCCGGTGCTTTAGGAAAACCGGTTTGGGTGCTGCTTTCTTTTGCTCCTGACTGGCGTTGGCTGCTGGATCGTGAAGATAATCCTTGGTATCCAACTGCGAGGCTTTTTCGCCAAGATCAGCCGGAAATTTGGCAAGAATTGTTTGAGGATGTACAGGCGGCTTTGAGTTCTTTTGCGAGCGCCAATACTGTTAGTTATTCCGAGGATTATGCCAAAGACTCGCTTGACTTCGTTTCACTCGCAATGACTGCTAATCATACGGCTTTCATCGATTCTGTGACCCTCAAAAAGGCAGATACAAGCGTAGTTCAAGAGAGTGAAAAAATATTTTTGATTGCGAGCGAAGAGTTGGCAGAAGGCTCCGCAGATAAGCAATCGCAGGGAATTGAGACATCTGTTGCGATCGGAAACGGCGGGGAGAACTTGGTTGTTTTAGAGGATTTATTGCGGCAAGCAGAGCATTTAATGGAAACAGGCGATAGGGAAGAGGCAATCGCCCTTTACGAACAGATAATATCTCTTGATCCAAATTGCGTCCAAGCGCGGATTAATTTTGGTTTTCTCAAGCAAGAAAAGGGCGAATTGGACGCAGCTATGTCGCATTACCGAGAAGCTTTAGCCATCGATCCAAATATTCCTCAAACAGCTTACAACTTGGCAAAGATTTTTGAGGAACAAGGTAAAGTGGAAGAGGCGATCGCACATTATGAGCAAGCTCTTGTCGCTGAACCGGATTTCGTACCCGCACTGATTAATTTAGCTGTGGCGCAGCAAGAAAAAGGCGAACTTTTCAGGGCGATCGAGTTGTACCGGCGAGCGCTGGAAATTAATCCGCATAGCTGGGAAGCTTATAACAATCTGGCAACTGTTTTGCAAGAACAGGGCAATTTAGAAGATGCGCTGGAGTATTATCACAAAGCTCTAGAATTGCTGCCGGATTTTGTGGAAGCTATCAACAATTTAGGCAGGACGTTTCTGGAAAAAGGCGCGGTAGAAGATGCGATATCCTGCTACAGACGAGCGATTCATTTAAGTCCAAATCACGCTAGCGCTCACCTGAATTTATCCTTGGCTTTGCTGTTGGTGGGAGATTTGGAAAATGGTCTCGCTGAATACGAGTGGCGCTGGCAAATAAAAGAATTTCATACTGGTCATTCCTGTTTTTTGACGGGGCCGGATAATACTGTTTCGGCGAGAGAATACCGGCCGCTATGGGATGGTTCGGATTTGCAGGGAAAGACTATTTTGCTGCACGCCGAACAAGGTTTAGGCGATTCGCTTCAGTTTATTCGCTATGCTGCGATCGTCAAAAATAAAGGCGGTAGGGTCATTGTTGGCTGTTACCCGCAATTGCACCGTTTGTTTGCCACGGTTGACGGCATTGATTTGCTAATAGTTAAAGGCGAGCCGTTGCCGGAATTTGACTTGCAAGTGCCGATGTTGAGTTTGCCGTATATTCTCGGTACAAATCTGGAAACAATACCGGCAAATACTGCTTATTTATCTCCGCCAGCAGGTGCTGAATTTGGACTGTTGCCCGATCGCACTTTGAAAGTTGGCATTGTCTGGGCGGGGAATCCAAAACACCGCAAAAACAAGCAGCGTTCGTGCAGTTTGAGTCAGTTTCTGCCGCTTTTGGAGGTTTCGGGAGTAAGTTTTTACAGCTTGCAGAAAGAGGTTTCCGAGGCCGATCGCGCGCTGTTGAATCAAACGTCGATCGTAGATTTGAGCCCGCATTTTGGCGATTTGGCCGATACTGCGGCTGCGATCGCCAAACTGGATTTAGTCATTAGTGTCGATACCGCTGTCGCCCATTTGGCGGGCGCTTTGGGCAAACCAGTGTGGATTTTGCTGGCGTTTTCGCCGGATTGGCGGTGGCTGTTGGAGCGTGAAGATAGTCCTTGGTATCCGACGGCGCGACTGTTTCGCCAGCATCAGCGGGGCGACTGGGAGGACGTTTTCCATCGGGTGGCGGAAGCTCTAGGCGCGGTTGCGGCTGCATTTGTGCCATCGGATTCGGCGGATGCAGAGTTTCGGTTGGGCGTGGATTTGCAGCAGCAAGCCGATTTTGGCGGTGCGATCAAATGTTATGAGCGGGCGATCGCGATCAATCCTAATTACGCAGCGGCGCACAGCAATTTAGGCGTTGTCAAACAGCACAGCGGCCAGCTAACAGAGGCGATCGCGCACTACCGACAAGCCTTAGCAATCGACGGGAATTTGGCGGAAACTGCGAGCAATTTGGGCAGCGCGCTCGCGGAAGCAGGGGAGACTGGAGAGGCGATCGCAGAATACGAGCGGGCGCTGTCTTTGAACCCGAATTGCGCGGAAGCGCTGATTAATTTGGGCCTGTTGCGGGAAGAGCAAGGGGATGTGGCGGAGGCTATAAGCTGCTATGAGCAAGCGATTCAAGTCAATCCTAATTGCGCGGTGGCTTATTTGAATTTGGGAATTGCTTTGGAGCAACAAGGGGAGGAAGCGGGCGCGAATTACGAACGGGCGATCGCGAATTACGAACGGGCGATCGCGATCGAGCCAAATTATGTGGACGCCCTGCAGCATTTAGCTTACGCCTCGATCCGACAGGGCCAAATTGACCGTGCGATCGCATACTACGAGCGAGCTCTGGCGCTGCAACCGGCTTTGGCAGAAACTGATCTCGCTTTGGGGAGTTGGCTGTCAAACCAAGATAAGTTAGATGAGGCTCTAGCTTTTTGCCAGCAGGCGATTCAGAAATTGCCAGCCAGTGCACAGGCTCACTGCAATCTGGGAATTGTCCTGCACAAACAGGGCAAAATTGAAGATGCGATCGCCTGCTATCAGCAAGCTTTGAGCCTGAAACCCGACTTTCCACAAGCTTTGAACAATCTCGGCAAAGCTTTTGAGGAAGCGGGAAAAATGGCAGAGGCGATCGATTGTTACCGTCGGGCGATCGAACTCAAACCCGGTTATATCAATCCCCTCTACAGTTTGGCAAGTGCTTTGCACAATCGCGGACAATTTGCGGATGCTCTCACCTACTACAGCCAAGCAGTTAAATTCAATGTCGCTAGCCCCGAATCTCACCTAAATTTAGGTTTAGCTTTGCTGCTGGCGGGAGATTTTCAGCGCGGTTTTTCCGAGTACGAATGGCGACTGCGGCTTCCACAAAAAGAGTACCCGGACTACAGTTTTCAACAGCCGATTTGGGACGGCAAAGATTTGCAAGGAAAAACTATTTTGCTTTGCCCGGAACAGGGTTTAGGCGATGCAATTCAGTTTATCCGCTACGCAGATTTAGTCAAGCAGAAAGGCGGTAGGGTAATTGTTTGGTGTTTGCCGCACTTGCACCGCTTGTTTGCACAAGTTGCGGGAATCGATGAGTTAATAGTTAATCCAGAGGATGCGCGAGATTTTCAAGTTCGCGCGCATCTAATGAGTTTGCCGCACCTTTTGGGAACAACTTTAGAAAGTATACCGGCGAATGTTCCTTATTTAGCTTCGCCGCCCGGTTTGGAATGTACTATTCGCCAAACTGCTAATTTGAAAATAGGGATTGTGTGGTCGGGAAATTCTCAACATTCCCAAAATAAAGTGCGATCGTTACCGCTAAATTTGTTGTCCCAACTGTTAGATATTCCGGGAGCAGAATTTTACAGCTTGCAAAAGGAAATGACAGCAGACGATAGCGCTTTGTTAGAGCAAATGCCCGTAACAGATTTAAGCTCTAATTTGCAAGACATGGCCTATACTGCGGCTGTAATATCGGCTCTGGATTTAGTGATTTCTGTAGATACTTGTGTGGCACACTTGGCTGGTGCTTTGGGCAAACCAGTGTGGATTTTGCTGTGTTTTGTGCCGGATTGGCGGTGGATGTTGCAACGCGAAGATAGTCCTTGGTATCCGACGGCGCGGCTGTTTCGTCAGTCAACAGCGGGGGATTGGGAAGGAGTTTTAGATCGGGCTGCTTTGGCGTTGAGAGAAAGAATTTGTCAGCATCAAGAATCTCGACCGCCAATAGAAACTCAGACCAATATTCAATTATATCAAAAACAGTTCAATCAGGCAAATATTCTCAAGTCGCAAGGAAAATTTGCCGAGGCGATCGCTTATTTTAAAAATGCTTTGGTTTTGCAGTCTAATTCGATAGAAGCCACCACTAATTTGGCAGTGACGCTGCACCAAACAGGCAATTTAGCCGAAGCTGCCACCTATTATCAGCGCGCGATCGAAATCGACCCTAACTGCGCTCAATCTCACAATAACTTGGGTATTTTGCTGCAAGATCAAGGCAATATACCCGATGCTGTATCTTGCTTTCAAAAGGCGATCGCCCTGAATCCGGTTTACGTCAAAGCTCTCAACAATCTCGGCGCGATACTCCAGCAGCAGGGCGAGTTGCCGACTGCGATCGCGTGTTTTCATCAAGCACTTTCTGTCAATTCCAATTACGTGCCAGCGCTGGTAAATTTGGGTGTGGCGATGCAAACACAATCTCAGCTAGCCGAGGCTGAACGCCTTTACGAGCGTGCAATTGAAGCAGAACCGAACAATCCTAAAGGGTACTATCACCTGGGAACGTTATGCTTGGCTGCGGGCAAAATAGAACAGGCAATTTCTAGTTTGGAACGAGCAATATCTTTGAATCCGAATTATTTAGAAGCTATCACTAATTTAGGGAGTGCAAATGAACAATTAGGAGACGTATATCGAGCAATATTTTGTTACAGGGAAGCTCTCGAAATTGATGCAAGTTGTGTTAAAGCTCACTTCAATTTAAGCTTAGTATTGCTGTTGACTGGGGACTTGCCACGCGGTTTAGCAGAATACGAGTGGCGCTGGCAAACTGAGCAGGCGAAAAAATTACCACGGTTGAATTTTGACCAACCAGTTTGGGACGGTTCAGATTTGAACGGGCAAACTATTTTGCTCCGATCCGAACAAGGTTTGGGCGATGCGATTCAATTTGTGCGATACGCGGCAATTATCCAGCAAAAAGGTGGCAAAGTAATCATTTCTTGCTATCAAGAACTGAAGCGTTTATTTAAGCAGATTCCTGGCATCGGACAAGTGGCGGTTCGGATGGATGAATTGCCCGATTTCCAAGTGCAAGCACCGCTGATGAGTTTGCCGTATATTCTCGGAACAAATTTAGAAAATATACCGGCAAATGTTCCTTATTTAGCTGCGCCGCCGAATTGGCAATTTTCTCTAAATTCCGATCGCAATTTCAAAGTTGGGATTGCGTGGGCGGGAAGTGTGGAACATTTGAAGGATTTTCAGCGATCGAGCGATTTAAGCTATTTCCTGCAATTGTTAGATATTCCCGGTGTAACTTTTTACAGTCTTCAGAAAGAAATGTCAGCGGGCGATCGTACTTTGTTAACTCAAATTCCCGTGATAGATTTGAGCGACAATTTGAACGATTTTGCCGATACTGCGGCGGTGATATCGCAACTAGATTTAGTAATTTGCGTGGATACTGCTATCGCGCACTTAGCCGGTGCTTTGGGTAAACCGGTATGGATTTTGCTATGTTTTATGCCGGATTGGCGGTGGATGTTGGAACGCGAAGATAGCCCTTGGTATCCGACTGCGCGACTGTTTCGGCAGCAAACACCGGGCGATTGGGTGGGAGTTTGCGATCGCGTAAAAACAGCCTTAAAACACCTAATCTCTACTCGTTCCCAGGCTGTGCCTGGTAACGAAGATACCGAGGCTCAGCCTCGATTTTCCTTATCGCCCGCACAGATCCAATTTCACATAGCAAATGCCTTAGAAAAACAAGGTAAAAAAGCAGAAGCTGCCGCTCGTTATGAACAAGTAATGGCTGCCTCACCCAGCCACGCAGAAGCCCACAGTTGTTTAGGTTATCTCAAACAGGAAAACGGGCAAATAACCGAGGCAATTTCGCATTACAAACAAGCGCTAGAAACCAATCCCAACCTGAGTGAAACAAACTTATACTTGGGTTCTGCCCTCGAAGAACAGGGACAAGTCGCAGAGGCGATCGACTTCTACAATAAAGCAATTCAACTACGTCCCAACTCGCCAAATTGGCGCTTGAGACTAGCCTTAGCTTTGCTCTTAACTGGAAATTTTGAGCGTGGTTTTGCGGAGTACGAATCGCGCTGGCAAACTCAACAATTGGATCCGCGCTCTTTTGAGAAACCACTTTGGGACGGCTCGGATTTGCAGGGAAAAACAATTTTATTGCACCCTGAACAAGGTTTTGGCGATACGATACAGTTTATCCGCTACGCGCAGTTAGTTAAGCAAAAAGGTGGCAAAGTTATTGTTGCTTGTCATGTCTTGCTGAAGCGTTTATTTGAAGGAATTGCAGGAGTAGATCGAGTAGGAGTCAAGCCTAGCGACTTGATAGATTTTCAAGTGCAAGCCCCGCTGCTAAGTTTGCCGCGAATTCTGAGAACGACTTTGGAAAATATACCGGCGAATATTCCTTATTTAGCTCCGCCACAGGATTTTAAATTTTTCCTAGAGGCGAACAATAAACTAAAAGTAGGTATTGTGTGGGCGGGCGGCCCGCTGCACCGCAACAATCATCGGCGATCGTGTAAATTGAGCGATTTTTTGAAATTTGTAGATGTTCCGGGAGTGAGTTTTTACAGTCTTCAGAAAGATTTGTCAGCGGGTGATTCCCTACAGGATAGCTGCGCTTCACGCACTTTATTAAATCAACACCAAATTGAAGATTTGAGCGAACATTGCGTCGATTTTGCCGACACAGCAACAATTATTTCGCAACTCGATTTAGTAATTTGCGTAGATACTTCTGTGGCGCATTTGGCTGGTGCTTTGGGCAAACCAGTCTGGATTTTGCTGTCTTTCGTGCCCGATTGGCGCTGGATGCTGGAACGCGAAGATAGCCCTTGGTATCCCACTGTGCGGTTGTTTAGGCAGCAAAAAGCCGGTGATTGGGAGGGAGTTTGCGATCGTATAAAAGCAGCCTTAGAACAGCTAATTTCCCCTCCTCTCTCTCGTTACCAGGCTCTGCCTGGTAACGCATATTCAGAGGCTCCGCCTCAAATCCAACCCCCAGAAACTCCGCCTCAAATCCAACCCCCAGAAACTCCCCCACAAATTACCGGCATGGGCATCAGTTGGCCGATCAGCATCACCAGCGGCTGGGGAATTTACGCCATGAATTTAACACTACAACTGCGGCAAAATCCAGCCTGGGAAGTTGCACTTTTAGCACCGCCATCAATCACCTCAGAATCAATGAATCCGCTGCATAAATCGCTGTTGTTACCTGTAATTGAAAAGCACAAAACTTTTCAGAAATTAGTAGCAGCCAATTCCGACAAACAAATCAGTTGTAATTTTCCCGTACTTTACGCTTTGGGGAATAATTTAGCATCCTCTGGAGTTGACAATCAAATTACCAGCGCTTGTCAAATAGGAGTCATATTTTTTGAAGACACACGAATCACAGCAGAAGCACTAGAAACAGCCAAAAAATATAGCGTGATTGTCGCCGGTTCCAACTGGAATGCGGATGTTTTGAGAAGCTGCGGCTTGACTAATGTGGCGATGGTACATCAAGGAATTGACCCAACAATTTTCCATCCTGCACCCAAATCTAATCTATTTGGCGATCGCTTCGTCATTTTCTCCGGCGGCAAACTGGAATATCGCAAAGGTCAAGATATTGTAATTGCCGCTTTCAAACGATTTCGCGCCAAACATCCAGAGGCTTTGTTACTAACAACATGGCATAACTTCTGGCCTCAGTATATGCTAGGAATCGAGCAAACCGGAAACGTTGCCGGACTTCCCAATATCAACCGGGACGGAAGTTTAGGAATTTCCCAATGGTTAGTGGCTAATGGTTTGCCGGTTGACTCTTTTATCGACATCGGCTTAATTCCCAATCACCTCGCCGGACAAATTATGCGAGAAGCCGACTGTGCTGTTTTCACTAACCGCTGCGAAGGTGGCACTAATTTAGTCGCGATGGAAAGTATGGCCTGCGGAATTCCGACTATTTTATCAGCAAATACTGGTCATTTAGACTTAATTTACAGCAACATTTGCTATCCTTTATGGAGTCAAGGACGAGTTAAACTTACTGCTCCTTTTTCCGGTGTAGAAGGTTGGGGAGAGTCTGAGGTTGCAGAAGTTGTCGAGGCTTTGGAACAAGTTTATACTAATCGCGAAGAAGCAAAACGGATCGGTTTAGCTGCGGCTAATTTTATGATCGATTGGACTTGGGAAAAACAAGTTAAGCGTTTTTTGGATGTCATATCAAATTCGCTTTAAGAATCCTCTTTTTCCGGCGAACATAAGTCGCTACTACACAAACAAAGTTTGTTTTTGCGGACTACAGAATAAAGAATCCAGATTAACTTGCGATTTGTCCCAATAGCTTTTCAGCACTATTCACACTTTCCATATCGTAAAGTTCCCGGTTGTAACAAACAATTTGTGCTACCAACTTTTGATGATATTGCTGAGCTTTTGCCAACATAGAACCCTGGGAACGCCGATAATTGACAACGACTTCTCTCGTTCCCAAAAAGGGAATATTGTGCTTGTGGCAGTTCACCCAAAACTCCCAATCTTCGTAACCTTCCTTCATCCCAACTTTGTACCCGCTGACCAAATCCAAAATAGATTTGTGATAAAGTGAAGACGGGTGAATCATGTTAGATTTCTTGATATTTTCGGGCGAATACAACTCGTAACTTGGTACTATACGATTTTCCGTGCCAAACATTTGATAAGAACCAAAGGCTACGCAAGGTACATTTGATTTTAAACATATTTCTAAAAGGTCAGTCAAGCCGTTTTCAGCTAGGATATCATCGGCATCTAAAGGCATAATGTATTCACCGTTTGCTGCTGCTAGGCCAGCATTTCTAGCACTTGAAAGCCCTTGATTTTTTTGTTCTACAAGCCTAATTTGATATTGGGAATTTGCTACTATTAAATTTTTGGCAACTGTGCTGGTAGTATCTAAGCTGCCGTCGTTGACAATAATAATTTCCCAATTTTTGTAAGTTTGGTTAATCACGCTAGTTACTGCTTCCCGCAAAAAATGAGATTGATTGTAGCAGGGAATAATCACAGAGACCAAAGGTCGATATGCCAATTGTGGCGATGCTGAAACTTGTTTGACACTTTCTGATTGTAAATTCTGTGCCGAATTTCTAGCAGATTGTAAGCTGTAAAAATAAATTTTGGGATGGACAATGGCTAATTGATTCAGATCGGTATTTTGATATTCATTTACTAACCTCGGATATCCAGACAAGTATTCTTGTTTAACAAAAATCAAGATATTCTGAGCGTACCAAGGCTCTACTTTGTTATTGTTCCATATTTTTTTTCTCAAGCAGTCAATAACTGCATAACCGTTTTTCTGAAAGTAATAAACCCAATATTGTGGCCACTGTTCGTTAACGTGTTCGACGCCTCCTTGAAATGGTATCGCAGCAGAAAACAGAATCACCGGTGCTAGTTGAGTGAGAGAATTAACAAAGTTTTCGGCACAGGTAGCCGGCAAATGTTCGGCAACTTCCAGAGAAATTGCTAAGTCAAACTTTCGGTTTATTTGTAGCGGTTGCTTTAAATCGGCGGATTGGAACTGATTTAAAGGAATTTGTAAAATAGTGCGATCGACATAATCGCCATCTATTCCCAAACAATCAGCAATTCCCAACTTGTGAAACACAGCTAACCAACTTCCCGTACCGCAGCCCACATCCACTACACTTTTAGGTAAAATCGGTTGCAGCAAGTCTAACAGCAGGGGAATAATTTCTCTAGCAGAAGTGCGAGTTCCTTCTCCGATTAATTGGTAAAAATCTCTTGTATAAGATGACTGTTGGTTTTGATTGGTTTGGCTGGCTGTTTGAGAATTAATTGTCTCTAAACTGCTAATATTGTAACCGTGCAAATGTGCTGGCAACTGCCAGGAAATATTGGGGTCGGGTTGATGTTTTACTGGCTCGACATTGCCCCGCCAAGCAGCCCCCATAATTTGCATTGTTTGATATACTACTGTTTGCCATCCCCTTTGCTTCAAATAATCTAAACCTTTACCAACATCTGGAGCGGTTAAATCGTGAAATAAAATTATTGCATCTTCCTCCGCCAATTTTTCACACGCAATGGCATCATTTAACGGCCCATCACCTCCGTGTTCTCCGTCAATAAAAATTAACGACCATTTGCGGTTGAATTGAGCGGAAAATTCTTCTACTCTTTGGGGGCTATAGCCTGGTATTAGCTCGACTGATGTTTGAACGCCCGACGCATTTAGAGCACCTTGAATTGAATCGATTACACTTTGTCTGATATCTTCTCTTTCTAACAGCGGATCTACGACATCTAACTCAACTCCTGCGAAGGCTAAGTGACAGGCAGACCAACCCAGCCAGCAACCTATTTCTAATGCTTTTTTACCTTTGAATTGCAGGGCTGTATTGTAAAGGATGTGCGCTTCGTCGCGATTCAAAAACCCGATGAATGGATAGCGCTTGTCTGCATACCAATTATGCGAAATTTCCCGGCGCAAATAAGGCCAGTTACTCGCATTTGGATCGGCAATAATCATATTGGGGAAATAGGAGTCAGGTATAATTATTTGGAACCCTGGGGAGACATAATCCCCTGGATGCAATAAATTATTTTTGCTAATTTCAGGTTGTTGATAAGTCATTTTTGGTTCTTGAAATATTTGTATTGCTTCCTGTTTTTTAGGTTGGTAACGGACGCTAATTTCCAGTATACCGCCGTCAGTTGCCATCAATTGTACTCGGTCAAACTGCTGGCGGCCAGCTAAATGCAAAATGCCGATCGCCTCCTGCGGCAAGTACGGCTCCACAAAACAGCCTCGCTGCTTGTCCCAAACCGGAAAACCGTTAAATATCCAATTGCACCAAGCTGGGAGCATTTCAGTGAGATTGAACAATTCGCCACTGTAAACAGCGAGGTTGAGGGCAAATTGATCTGTCATGACACAGCCGGACTTTTGCAATCCTTGATTGAGTTTTTCCGCCCATATTTCCCAGTGCAAAGCATTTTTTCTGAGTGCGAAAACTCCGGCATTTAATATCGGATAGCTGTAGAATTTTCGAGCAATTTCTTCACCAAAGTTAGCTTCATATTGTTGATAAACCCACTGCCAAAATTGAGGAAGTTGTCCGTACTGCTGCAAGCTCGCCCTGTGAACTTCGGGAACAATTGCCAGTCCCCGGCGCGATGCTCCTTCAACCAACAAATTAATTGTTCTCCAGTCTTGAACCCAAGCATCCGCATCAATCCAGAGGTATATATCAAAATTGGGAAAGTATTTTCGCAAACAAGGTCTAACTAATAGCCCTTTTAAATGTTCGGGAGATTCATTTCTGCCAGGAAAGTCAAAGTCCCAATCGGGCTTTTGAATGATATTAACTTGTGTTTTTAACCACTGCAATTGTTCGGGAGTGCAGCCGAGATCGAAAAAGCCGATCGCCACATTTTCGCCCTCGGGTTTTTCCCGCACCGATAAAATAGTGCCTCGCACCAATTCAAAGTAATTTGCATCGGCGGCTGTGATGATGATAATCTGCATAAATAGCTTTTCTTATACAATAAACTGCTGAGTATACCGTAGGGTGCGCCTCGGCGGGTCTTACTATAGTGTAGGGTGCGCCTCGGCCCGTCTTACTATAGGCTAGCAATATTCATAAAACTATACTATCGAGGAGGAATTGTGAAACACCAAAAAGGGAAAGTTTATCTAGTCGGTGCGGGGCCCGGAGATTGTCACTTGATGACAGTGCGATCGCACAAACTGCTATCCCAAGCCGAAGTCTTAATCTACGACGCTCTAATCGACATCCCACAACTCGAATTAATCCCAGCAACTTGTCGGAAAATAGAAGTCGGCAAACGTGGCGGCAAACCTTCCACCCAGCAGCAAGAAATTAACCGTTTGCTGGTAGAACATTGCAAGTTAGGCCAACAAGTGGTGCGGCTAAAAAGTGGCGATCCGTTTATTTTTGGTCGTTCTAGTTCCGAAATTCAAGCATTAATCACAGCGGGCTGCGAGTTTGAAGTAATACCCGGAATATCCTCCGCATTAGCCGCACCTTTACTAGCAGGAATTCCCCTCACAGATCCGGTGATGAGCCGCTGTTTCGCAGTGATGAGCGCCCATGAACCGGATGCTCTAGAATGGGAAGCATTAGTGCAGATAGAAACTTTGGTAATATTGATGGGAGGGCGCAATTTAAGCGAGATCATCTGGCAATTGCAAAAGCACGGACGATCGCCCGAAACTCCGATCGCCATTATCCGAGATTGTGGCCGCCCCGAACAGCAAATTTGGCTCGGCACTCTCTCCAACATTGTACAGCAAACAGCAGGTCAATCTCTATCGCCTTGCGTGACCGTAATTGGGGAAGTAGTCAGATTGCGCGAATATTTAATCCAGCCAGAAAGCACAAATATGATCGATACACCACTCACCACTAATAACAGCCAATTGCCGCTAGCAGGAAAAACCATTTTAGTCACGCGATCGGTTTCTCAGTCTGCTGAATTTAGCGATCGACTCCAGCAACAAGGAGCCCGCGTTATCGAAATGCCCGCCTTGGTAATTCGACCGCCGTCCACTTGGGAACCATTAGACAGTGCGATCGCACAATTGTCAAGCTTTCACTGGTTAATTCTCACTTCCCACAACGCTGTAGACTGCTTTTTTCAACGATTACAAGCAAAAGGCAAAGACGCGCGGAGTTTGTTTGGTATTAAAATAGCAGTTGTCGGGAAAAAAACAGCAGAAAGTTTGCGATCGCACTCTTTACAACCCGACTTTATTCCCCCCAACTTCATCGCCGATTCCCTAGTCGAGAACTTCCCCGATAACTTGCAAAACTGCAAAATCCTATTTCCGAGAGTAGAAAGCGGCGGCAGAGAAGTTTTAGTAAAAGAATTTACCGCCAAAGGATCGCAAGTAATAGAAGTGCCAGCTTACCAATCTTGCTGTCCCGAAACTATCGAGCCGATCGCCCTATCCGCACTCCAAAATCAAGCGGTAAATATCATAACTTTTGCCAGTTCAAAAACCGTGCATAACTTTTGCAGTCTCATACAACAAAGCCCAAAATTGTCCTTGTCTAAGGATTGGTTGGAAAACGTTTGCATTGCATCCATCGGCCCGGAAACTTCCAAAAGCTGCCAAAATTTATTGGGTAAGTTAGATGTGGAAGCTAAGGAATATACCTTGGATGGGCTGACTGAGGCGATCGTTGAATGGGCACAAGCGAGGTTGTAAAATAGTTGTACGATCATTAGGAGGAAAGAAACATGACCGCAAAAGACCAACTTCTTCAAGAACTCGACCAAGTACCAGAACCCTTGCTGCTGAAAGTGCTTGAATTTGTTCGTTCCTTAAAGACTGAAGAAGAACAACAAAAACTAGAAGCCAAAGCATGGCAGGCATATCTAGATTCAGAACGCGAAAGAAAGGAGGTTTACCGTCGCCTTGCCAACTCCTAATTTTGTCAGCAAAAGTATGGTTTTAAGTATCCACGCCAGACAGATAGAGATATTTGGCGGCACTCCCGGCGTCAGAGACGAAGGCTTGTTAGAGTCGGCTTTGGCTCAACCGCAAGCAACTTTTTGCTGTCAATTTTTGCATTCCACAATTAGCGAACAAGCTGCCGCCTATCTCTATCACATAGCGATTAATCATCCGTTTATTGACGGCAATAAACGAACGGCTTTTGCAGTGAAAGATACCTTTTTGCGTTTGAATGGTTGCGCTCTGAATTTAACGGACGATGGAGTATATGATTTAGTCATGCGAGTCGCACGGGGAACCATAACTAAGGAAGAATTAAGCACCGAGTTTGAGTCATGTATTATTGAGTTTTGATAAGATAAGTTGGGCAGCCTTCATTGAGATTAAGTAATGTGCAGCGTACTCACGCGACATTGAAATAGCAGACCTCTTGCGAAAGTCTCAGGCGAGCGCTAATTTATCTTCAAAGAAAGTTCATAATTATAAATACCAGCAATCAA
>NZ_JAUBVE010000026.1:0-71516 GCF_036705715.1 Microcoleus sp. AT3-D2
CGCTTCTGTGATTTATTGCGTAAGCGTTGCTTGCCGTAGGCGTCGCATCTCTCTTTAAAAACTGTCCGGAGTATTGACAAAAATCAACTGGAGTCAATAGGTAAAAACTCTTTTATTTGCGCCGCAATTTGAAACTGCCCAAGTAACAGGAACGATATAAAACTCGATACAAAAAAAGGCGAATTAAGCTTTGCAGGTTATCCTAGATTGTCTGGTGTCTGCCTGAATCACGAGACGCAAGAGAGCGATTTATGCCATCTCCGACTTAAGAGGGATGCGAGGAGGAGCGAGGCTAAACTAAACACAAGATTGATCGCACATTTGAACCTTAAATTGATAGGCTTTAGTCGCCGTCTCTGAGCGCGCCAAAAACTCGGGTAGTCTTAATCCAGCTAAAATAAAAAAAAGCAGGACTCGCGCGCCGAGTATTTCATGAAACAATCACTGACTCCCCAAATCACCGCAGGTATCGGAATGGTCGTGGCGCTGCTAATTGTCAATGTAGCAACTTCCTACCGCAATACTCTCAAGTTAGTCGAAAACGAACGCTGGGTGAGCCACACTCACCGAGTTTTAACCGAACTCGAAGCCACGCTTTCCACATTAAAAGATGCTGAAACCGGACAGCGCGGTTATTTGCTGACGGGAGAAGAACGGTATTTAGAACCGTATCACAGCGCGATCGCCCGCATCAACCAACAAGTAGTCGGATTGCAGCAGCTAACCGCTGACAATAATCGGCAGCAACAGCGCATTCGCGACTTGAAAATTGCGATCGACTCTAAATTAGCCGACCTTGAAAGAACCCTCAATGTGCGACGCAAACAAAACTTAGCAGCAGCCCTGCGACAAGTAAAAACCGGTAGGGGAAAGCAAATCATGGGGGACATTCGGCAGCAGATAGCCACCATGACGGCGGAAGAAACTCAGCTATTGCAGCAGCGCGCCCGAGAATCTCAAGCGAGTGCTAATTTGACAATCCTGACTTTTACCGTTGCTGCTTTAGTAAATTTCCTGTTGATGGTGTTGGTTTACTATTTGGTCAAGCGCGATCGAACTTTGCGCGACAAGGCCGAAATCAAGCAAAATCAACTGTTAGAACAGCTAGAACACGATCGCCACTCCCTACAATTAACCGAAGAACGTTTCCGCCTCGCCATTCTCAACGCACCGCTGCCAATTATGCTGCACGCTGAAAACGGAGAAGTTTTGCAAATTAACTGCGCTTGGACAGAACTCTCAGGCTACGAACACTCAGAAATTCCCACAATTGAAGATTGGACAGAAAAAGCTTACCACAGCCGCAAATCGCTAGTGCAAGCAGATATCGATCGACTGCACCAATTAAACGCGCGCATTTCTGAAGGCGAATATATGATTGCCACAGCCAGTGGCGAAAGTCGAATTTGGGACTTTTTTTCCGCACCTTTAGGCAAGCTTTTTGACGGCAGAAGTTTAGTAATTAGTACCGCCATTGACGTGACTGTGCGCAAACAAGCAGAAGCGGAAATTCGGATGCTCAACGCTACGTTAGAACGGCGAGTGGAACTCCGCACCAATCAGCTTCAAGCAGCTAACGAAGAATTAGAATCTTTCGCCTATACCGTTGCTCACGATTTGCGTGCTCCTCTGCGGGGAATGCAGGGATTGGCTGAAGCTTTATTAGAAGATTACCGCGACATCCTCGACGAACTAGGTCAAGAATACGCCCAGCAAATTGTTAATTCGGGGCAACAATTAGAAGAATTAATCCAAGATTTGCTAGCTTACAGCCGCCTCAGCCGCACTGATTTATCGCTGCAAGTTTTAGATTTAGAATCAGTTGTGGCCGAGGCAATTGCTATGGTAAAAGCTGACGCTAAATCCAGGCACGCTCAAATCAGTGTTCAATCACCCTTGCCTGCGGTAATTGCCCACCGCATTACTTTAGTTCAAGTAATCGCCAATCTGCTCACCAATGCTATAAAATTTGTGGAAGGCGTATCACCCCAAGTGCAGATATGGGCCGAGGAAATTGAGCTGCCTCAAGAGGGACAGACAGACACGGATACAGCGGGAGAATTGGAAAGGGGAACTGTGGGAGAGTGGGAACATTCCCAGTTACTTATGGCCAGTTGCCTATTGCCAGTCGGCTTCATCCGTCTTTGGGTAGAAGACAATGGCATCGGTATTGCTGCAGAACATCAAAAACGCATTTTTCGGGTTTTTGAACGGCTGCACGGTATCGAATCTTACCCCGGAACTGGTATAGGATTAGCTATTGTAAAAAAAGGAGTCGATCGCATGGGCGGTCAAGTTGGAGTGGAATCTCAATTAGGACAAGGCAGTCGATTTTGGATACAACTGAGGAAGCATGACGCAAACGCAGACGATTTTGCTGGTGGAAGATAATCCCGTTGATATTCTATTGATGCAGCGGGCATTTCGGAATGAGACTTTTGCTAATACTTCGCTGCAAATTGTCCGAGATGGAGATGCAGCGGTTTTTTATTTAAATGGGGACGGAGAATACAGCGATCGCGATCGCTATCCTTTACCTGCGATAATTTTACTAGATTTGAAATTGCCCAGGCGATCCGGTCACGAAGTTCTGGTTTGGCTGAGGCAGCAGCCGGAACTAAAACGCTTGCCGGTGGTTATGCTTACTTCTTCTAGGCAAACACTTGATGTCAAGCGAGCTTACGATTTAGGGGTAAATTCTTATTTAGTCAAACCAGTCGGGTTTGCTTCTTTAGTAGAAATGATGCAGAGTTTTAGGGAGTATTGGTTCAACTATACCGAACTACCGGAACCGAGAGATTTTAGTGGTTTGTAGTGGCTGTTTATCGGTTTTTATTGCTTGTTTCCTCGTTACCAAGCTGTTTCTGGTAACGAGTGAATTAAGTTTTTAGTGAGGAATCCCGTCATTTTTTTAAAGGGCAACCTCCCAGATTTTTATTATGAGTGATTGATCGGGACTTTAGCTAACAGCCAAATTATAAGTTGTTAAAGTGGTACACATTCTAGTAATTGACGACAACCCAACAGATAGGCTGCTCGTCAAACGTGAGTTAGAGCGGCAATTGCCGCAATTGCAAATAACGGAAATTCCAGACGATAGATTATTCGGGGAAGCACTGAAACGAGGGGGATTCCATCTGGTAATTACCGATTACCAACTACGCTGGACAAGCGGTTTAGATGTGCTGAGAACTATCAAAGCCAGTTATCCACAATGCCCGATTGTAATGTTTACGAATACTGGCAACGAAGAAATTGCTGTAGAGGCGATGAAAGCCGGATTGGACGACTACATTATCAAGTCGCCGAAGCACTATGTCCGCCTTGGCGTTGCGGTTCGCGGCGTACTCGATAGAGTTGCCGCCTGGGAACGAGTCGCCCGACTAGAAAATCAACTTAATTCTCTGCTAGAACGCTTAAATGTCGGAGTTTTTCGAGCGACTTCCGAGGGGAAGCTTTTGGAAAGCAATCAAGCTTTTTTGCGCTTGTTTGATGCCAGCAATTTAGCAGATGTCCAAGGGATTTATCTGCAGCAATTGTTTTTGCAACCTGTAGATTCAGGGGAGTCTCGGTATCAAAATCTAGAAATTACATTTCCTTTGGCAGACGGTCGAGTAAAATGGATTCGGTTTACTCAATATCTCTACAGCGCAGAAGGTGAAAGTACAATTGAGGGATTGGTTGAAGATATTACTGATCTCAAGCAGGCTGAACTTGCTTTGCGGGAATTTAATGAAACTTTGGAAGAGCGGGTGAGAGAGCGTACTGCTGAGTTAGAAGAAGTTAACGCACAGCTCGAATCGTTTACCTATTCAGTTTCTCACGACTTGCGCGCTCCTCTGCGGGGAATTTTGTTTTTTGCTGAAATGTTGCTCCAAGATAAAGCCAGCGAGTTGGATGCTACCGCACAGGATTACTTGTCTCGGATTAATGACGCTGCAAGTCTGATGAATACTTTAATCGAAAATTTGCTAGAGTACAGCCGCCTCAGCAAAGCTAACTTGCCACTAAAAGCAGTCTCTCTTAATTTAATTGTGGTTCGATCAATCGCGCAACTAGAGGCTGAAATTGCCCAAAAACAAGCTCGGATAACGGTTGTCGAACCGCTACCTACGGTGTTGGCCAATCCTGCTACGCTGCTGCAAGTCTTGGTTAACTTGCTCTCCAATGCTATTAAGTTCGTGGAACCTGGGATAGAGCCGCAGGTGCGAGTTTATGCAGAAGCTGAGGAGGAATGTATCTATCTTTGGGTAGAAGACAACGGCATTGGTATTGCAGAAAAATTTCAAGAGAGGATTTTTGGGTTGTTCGATCGCCTGCACGGTCAAGAAGTGTACCCAGGGACGGGAATAGGGCTGGCGATAGCGAACAAAGGAGTCGATCGAATGGGGGGTGCGATCGGGCTGAAATCGACTCTGGGAATCGGTACCCGCTTCTGGGTAAAATTACGTAAGTGCCAGAGTTGAGGAAGGAAGTTCGGCAACGCGCAGTGAATCGTGATTTAAAAGATGAGGTTGCCACTAAGAGGCTTTTAACAGCAATATTCTGCTGTAGCTGACAAGCATCAATCCCCGCTCTTCTTCACACCAGCACACAGAATAAACAAGTAGTATAGTGAGAGTTAACTGAGCTCTTGCACCGTTCCCGGCTGAGCATGGTTTCTGATCGGTTTTACAACAACTTACTTAATTCATTTGGTTGTTGGCACGCCCCTAAAAGGCGGGTTGAGAATATTACAAGCTGTAAAATATAATAAAATACAAGCAAATACAATAAATTTATTGGCAAGTCTAATTAACCCACCAAGTACATATTTAAATTGTCGAGATTGCTCAATAACGTATTGTTAGATTTAAGAATGTTTTCGCTGATACAAAAACTAAAAGGCTAATGCTGTCTATTCTGTTAATCGACGACAACCCGAACGATCGCCTAATGATCGATCGAGAACTGAGGAAAAGTTTTCCCGATTTAGAAATAAAATCCGTTATTGATATCCAAACTCTAGAACACATCCTGGCAGCCGGGGGTTTTGATATAGTAATTACCGACTATCAACTGCACTGGAGCGACGGATTAACTATTCTCCAAAAAGTTCACAGTCGCTACCCGAATTGTCCGGTAATTATGTGTACTGACAGCGGCAGCGAACAAGTGGCAGTCGAAGCTATGAAAGCGGGTTTGAGCGATTACGTGTTCAAAGGGAGGCACTTAAAGCGGCTGGCGGCGGCAGTGGGCGAAAGCTTGAAAAAACAGCAGTTGCGCGAGAACTACGCGAAAACGTCGGCGCAGTTGGCAATTTCGGAGGAAAGGCTGAGATTGGCTATCGAAGCCTCGAAAATGGGAACTTGGGATTGGAATGTATTAAATGGCGAGGTCGTTTGGTCGGAGGGACACGAACTGTTATTTGGGCTGGAAAAAGGCAGTTTTCTGGGAACTTACGAAGCGTTTTTTGCCTGCATTCACCCGGATGACCAGGCATCGATCGCCCGGGCTGTTGCCTTTGCTTTAGAAAACAAAATAGAATACCAATACGAATTTAGAGTCATTTGGCCCGACGGCAGCTTGCACTGGATCGCGGCTAGGGGCAAGTTTTTTGATGATGATACGGGTAAATCGGTGCGATCGAGCGGCGTGGTTTGGGATATTACCGATCGTAAATTATCGGAAGCCAGGGTGCAAGAAAGCGAGGAAAACTTGCGCTTTGCCCTAGAAGCAGCTAACATGATCGCCTTTACCTGGGATGTGGCATCGGGGGAAGTCCGCCGCTCGTCCAATGCCGAAACACAGATGGGTTTGGGCCCAGACAGCACCTTTGGTACTTTTGAGCAAAAAAAGAATGCGGTGCATCCAGAAGACCGCGAAAGGTTTTTGGCAGATGTGGATGCCGCACTTAGCGGTCCGGGAGTTTACGAGTCGGAATACCGCAAAGTGCGACCCGACGGCTCGGTGATTTGGCTTCACGACAAAGGGCGGGTGTTTTTTGACGCATCTGGCACACCCCTTCGGTTGTCTGGCGTGGCGATCGACATTACGGAGCGCAAACAGTTAGAATACGAACGCTCGCGCGCGTTGGCCCGCGAGCGGTCGTATTTACGCCGCCTGCAAAAGTTAACCTCCGCGTCAGTTGCTATCAACTCCACACTGTCGGTGGCAGAAATACTTCAGTTAGCTGCCGATAGCGCCCGCCAAATTCTGGAAGTCCACCAGGTAGCGGTCAACCTCAACCCGGCCGCCAACTGGGATGCGGGAATTAGCAAGTTTTCCATGTCAGAAAAATACGCCGCGTGGCAAGATTACTGCGAAGAGCCAGACGGTACGGGCATTTACCAACAAGTTTGCCAGCAGCAACAGGCGATGCGAATGACTCAAACCGAGTTAGAGGCTCACCCGGCCTGGCGGGGGTTCGGCAAGGCTGCGGGGAAACACCCGCCGATGCGGGGCTGGCTGGCTGTACCGCTGACGACTCGGGACGGCAGAAATCTGGGATTGATTCAGTTGTCGGACAAGTATGAGGGGGAGTTTGCCGAAGATGACCAAAGTATTTTAATGCAGTTGGCTCAGGCGGTGTCGGGGGCGATCGACAATGCCCGACTTTACGAGGAATCTCAGCAAGCAAATCGCATGAAAGATGAGTTTTTGGCAACTCTTTCTCATGAGTTGCGATCGCCCTTAAACGCGATTTTGGGCTGGGCGCAACTGCTGCAGCAACGCAATTTCAATCCGGCTGCTACTGGGCGGGCTTTAGAAACTATCGAGCGAAATGCTAAATTGCAAACTCAATTGATTGATGATTTGCTGGATATTTCTAGAATTATTCGCGGCAAGTTGACTTTGAATCCTTGTGCGGTAAATTTGATTTCGATGGTGGAAGGAGCGGTGAATACGGTGCGGTTGGCCGCCGATGCTAAGTCGATCGATTTGCGGTTTGCAATTGTAGATTTGGGCTTGGAGACTGCTGAATTTTCCGAACTTGGGAAGGTTTCTGGCAATCCAGAATCTCCGTTAAATCCGAAATTTTGGGTATCAGGAGATCCCGGCCGCTTGCAGCAAGTGATTTGGAATTTGCTGACGAATGCGATTAAGTTTACGCCGCGCGGGGGGCGAGTTGAAATCCGGCTTTCGAGAGTTGATTCGGAGGTTGAGCTGGCTGTTACCGACACGGGAATTGGGGTTGCACCGAATTTTTTGCCTTACGTGTTTGACTCTTTCCGGCAAGCGGATGCTACGATTACTCGCAATTATAGCGGTTTGGGGCTGGGTCTGGCGATCGTCCGACAGTTGGTAGAACTCCACGGCGGCACGGTTTGGGCCCAGAGTCCGGGACTGGATATGGGATCGACTTTTAGTTTCCGCCTCCCTGCGATGCAGCTAAATTCGATCGTCCGCGAGGAAGCGCAGGTTTTGGCTGGCGCTGGTAATTTACTGGGAGTTAAGGTTTTGCTGGTTGATGATGAGGTTGATTCGCGGGAATTTATGAGGTTTGTCTTGGCCGATTCTGGGGCCGCTGTCATGGCTGCATCGTCTGCTGCTGAGGCGTTTGAGGTGGCTTCGCAGTTTGGGCCGGATGTTGTTGTCAGCGATATCGGAATGCCGGAGGAAGATGGCTATTCGCTGCTACGAAGGCTGCGTTCTTTGGACACGCAGACAGGGAAATTTTGGGCGATCGCTCTGACGGCTTATGCTAGGGATGAAGACCGCGATCGTGCTTTTGCTGCGGGTTTCGATCGACATCTGTCTAAACCTGTGCAACCCGATGTTTTGGTAGAAACTATAGTCCAGTTGAGGCAGCAAGGGCGAACAACTTAAAAAATTCAATTAATAAATGGTAATTGGTAATGGGAATTGGCAATTGTGTTTGTAGTGACCGAAAGCATCCAGGATACAAGCCCCCAGATTCATTCCTTCGCAGACTCAGGACCCAGAAATAAAAAACCTGTATCCGATGAAACTTGCCCTCCGAATTTATCCGTGGGGTCAATTCTTCAATTCTTCAATTCTAAAATCTACAATCTAAAATCTATTGACGACTTTAATCCTCGTAAAACTCGCTCGGACTTGCATTCCTCACTACCAATCTATAATGCTGATTTTACCGGATACGACCTGATTAACTCGACTCGATATCGACGGAAATCGCTCAACTCAGAAATATAAAAATTTGGATTTTTCAAACTATTCAACTTCTGCTTGTGGGGCTTTGCCTCTAGCCCGCCTAAAATATGCAATTTCTATGCCGATTAGGTGATGGGTTTGTGTTAATATGCTAAAATATGCAACAACCACGCGGTAATAATTAGGTGGACAAACTTCAGACAGATATAGAGGCAATTTACTCTCAAATTGAGGAATTGCGCCGGGAACGCCAGCAGCTTAGTATTGCCGATGTTGTCCCAGCCGGTGATTCGCCCCAAGCGATCGCCGATGCTTATCGGCGTCACGCAAGGGAAACCGCACAAGTGTCGGCAGAAGTCAAGGGTATAGATGATGCGATCGCTGCTCTGTCTGCTCAACTAAGTCAGAAACAGCAGAAGTCGGTAAAGTTGCAAAGAATCACTCCGATGGAGGAGCAAGTTGAAGAAGGAAGATTACTAGCTCAGGGACACGCGGAACGGATTAATGAACTGGCGGCGGAACTGGCGGCGGAAGTGAAGGGACTCAAAGCCATCGCCGACCAAATTAGTCCCAGCTACTGGCAGGTTTATTACAAGCCTTTTATTACTGGTTTTAAGAGTATTTCTGTTCCCTACGTGCGATCGGACGGGGATGTTTGGACTATTGTCAATCGAGTAGTTTAGAGAGGCTGCGGGAGCAGAAATAATCAGTGATCAAGACAATTTTTTTCCTGTCCCTATTCCTCCACCTCAACCTCGCAGCAGTTGCTTAATAGTGCCGACCAATTCTTGAGGGTGAAATGGCTTGGCGATGTAAGCGTCGGCTCCTTGTTTCATTCCCCAATAGCGATCAAACTCTTCGCTTTTGCTCGAACACATTACCACCGGCAAATTTTGGGTTTTAGGGTCGCTTTTGAGCCGGCGACAGACTTCGTAGCCGTTCATCCGGGGCATCACGATATCCAGAACGACTAAATCTGGGCGGTTAGCCTTGATTTGCTCTAGAGCTTCTACGCCATCACTCGCTACCGTGACGTTGAGTCCTCTACCTTTGAGCAAGTCGGCGATCATCTCCCGCAGAGTGACGCTATCATCAACAACCATAACTGTACTCATAGAATAATCCCTACCAAGTTTCTGGGTTGAAACGTTCTCATTAACGTTTACACTAACGTTCACCTTCCAAGGTGTCTTTTCCTGATTGAGATTGCGCTCGGCTAAAGGTAGTTTACCCACTTCTGCTGATTTCTCAATCATTTTCTGAGTAATTACCGCAAAATTTAAAGTTCCGCGCAATCTCGGTTGACACACGAGGCTATGTCCGTTAGTCTATCATTTTCTTTCTCAAATGGTACTATTATCAAAAAATGAGGGTATAGCTTGGTTGTGCGTTTCCCGTTGAGGACGGCGGCGCTCGGCAGCCTACATCAACATTTGTCTAATTAGGATTTTTCGTACCTAAAGCCGATAGTTTTTGGTCGTAGAGCGTGTCTAAAACGACCGGGCGCTGGCGGTAGCTGTGACCGGTGTTTTTGCAGCCGTTAGCAACGATTCCCAAGACGGAAGCTCCAGAAATTTTTAATTCTTCTAAAACTTTGCGAACTTGCGATCGGTCTGTTTGCCCAATTTGGACGACCATAATCGTAGCGTCTGTGTGAGCTGCGATCAAGTGGGTGTCTGCCAAGCCTGCTAGTGGCGGGGTGTCATAAATTACTAAGTCAAAAAATGCTTGAAATTGCTCCATTAGATACTGCATTTTTTTGGAAGAAAGAAGCTTGATCGGATCGGGAGGAATTTGGCCTGCGGTGAGTACAAACAAATTTTCTTGGTTCGGGGCTCGTTGAATCGCGTCGTTGAGGCTGAGATCCGTGGAGATGGCATCGCCCAGGCCACGCACGTTTGGCAGTCCTAACTTAGCGTGCAGTTGCGGGCAGCGCAAATCTGCATCTACTAACAATACTCGCTGTCCGACTGCTGCTGCTGTGGCTGCTAGGTGCAAAGCTACTGTAGATTTGCCGTCTCCTGCTACGGCAGAGCCGATTAAGAGCGATCGAATTGCCGTGCCTGCACTCAGCAAGTGAATGTTCGTGTATAGCGATCGAAATGCTTCTAAAAATTGATAGTCCAAGTCGCTCAAAATACTGGGCCCCCCGCTCATCGAACCAGTATCTCTAGGTTCGCCCAGTTCGACTACTTCCACTTTCGAGTTCGATCGAGCCGATGTAAGTTTCCTCTGTCTGGCTGGCGGTCTCCGCTTGACTTTTTTGGTAAACGGAATCACTCCGAGTATTGGCAATCTTGTGGCGATTCTCAGTGATTCAGGAGTGTGGAACACAGTATTTAGTACCTCTACCAGCAAGCCGACTGCTATGCCCAGGAGAGCGCTTAAAATTACTGCCAGCGCTAACTGTTTTTTGGTTTGTTTGACGGTAGCTGTTATAGGGATGCCGAATTTGTCTAGCGGAATTTGCGGAGGATTTATCAGCACCCAGGGTATTTGCTCCTGAGCCGCATCAATCCGCAAGGCTTCTCGTTTTGCCAAGAAGTCCGACAAACTCTTAGTAACTACTTGCAGTTCCCGCTGTAAATTGTCGTATTGTCGGGTTGTAACTGAAAAGTTTCTAATTTTTTGGTTGAGAGCATTTTGCGAAGCTGTCATTTCGCGATCGCGCGCTTCAATTTCTTTGATTTGGGTCTCTAAATTTCCCATCACCACTTCTTTTGCTTGTTGAGTGGCGGTTAAAATCAGTTCTTCCCGACTTTTTCGCAGCGCTAAAACTGGCAAACTGTCTTCTCTGTACTGAGCTAATTTTAATGACAATTCCGAGTCTATTCTCTGAATTTGACCTAAGAGTCCGCCGTAAGCTTGTCCTTGGGTCATCAGCAGCCCCTGGGGATTATTTTCGTTGAGTAGTTTTTCATAGCTTTGGTAGAGGTTTCGCATCCCTTGTAGCTGCACTCTAATTTCTACTTGCTTGCCCCGAATGCTTTGAACTTGTTCAGACAGAGATTTTCCCTCTAGCTGGGGTTCAAACAAGTTGCTCTGCTGCCGCAGTCTTTGGACTTGCAATTGCAGAACTTCTACCCTTTCTCGGAGCTTGGGCAGCTCCGTATCTATAAAATTAATACCTTGATTAATGCCCATTAGCCGTTGCTGCAAGCTGTAGTCTAGATAAGCTTTAGAAATTTTGTCCAATACGCCGTAAATTTTTTTTCGGTTTGAATCTTTGTAGCGAACTTGTAAAATTTTTGTGCCTTGCTGTTTGCCATCTTTCGCGTAGCTGACGCGGTTGATAGACATTTTTGAGATCAGTTCCGTATAGGTCATTTTGGGATACCACGCTCGCAATTCCTCAAGCACGGGCTGCATCAATTTGGGGCTACGCAAAATCCTAATTTGGGTTTCGTAGTCTACTAAGCTAATTCCTTCTATATTAATTCTTGCTAAGTCGGCAGCTTGGGTGTTGTTTAATTGTTTGGATAGCAAACCTTCAGCCGTGGGTGGTTCTACCAACAGGGAAAAGGAGCCTTCATACTCGACCGTAATCTGTTTAGACGTGAGGACGATCGCTGTTCCTGCCAGAGCGCTCAAAGCAATTGTGGCTGCTGCCATGACCAAGAAGCGACGGCGCACGACGCCTAACAGCCAGGACAAGTCTAGCTTTTCTTCTTCTCTCTCCTCTACCAAGTGATCTCTGTAGTTCTGAGCAGATAACTCCGGCAGTTTGCCATTTGATTTGGGTGTGAAGGGTTGATAATCTTGTCTGCTATCCATATTCAGCCTGGGTATTTTTGAGGTTGATATTTTTGAGGTTGATATTTTTGAAGCGGCCAGGTCGCGGCGGGGTAATCTTATTGTTTAGTTTATTCTAGCCTTTCCCAGGAATTATCCACCTCACCCGCCGCGTTCTTACCTGAATAAAAATCGGAGAACGTTTATAAAATTTAACACTCCCGTAGCTGGCCCGACAGGTCCGATGACAGCGTTCATGCGATCGACAAAATTGACGAGACCCTTGCGAGATACGATAATCATGTCGTTGTTGCGAAGTTGAGGATTAGTTTCTTCGTTAATTCCTTGAGTTAAATTGACTTCGATCGTCCGTTTAGTAGCTGTACCGTCGTTATTGAGGCGGACTAGCTCAACTTTATCCCTTCTAGCTCTGGTATTCTCGTAGCCAAAAAATCCTCTGGAAACTAAAGCTTGATTCAGTGTGGCATTAGCTGGGAGCCTCAAGGGATCGAGGGATGTTCTGAGTTCTCCTACTACAAAAACGTTAATGCCGGTGGGAGCAAAGTTAGTGTTGGCGAGCACACCAGCTTCTGCAGGGTTGACGATCGTAGCTTTGGGCACGATGATCGTGTCTCCCTCCTGGAGGATGGTATCTTGGGCGCCGTCGCCGGACTCTAGGAACTGCCACAGGTTAACTGGGATAATTTGTTCGCCTCTTCTGGTGACTCGCCGCACTTGGATTTGCCGGATGTCGGCATCGGAGGTGATGCCGCCAGCTAGCTGAATGGCTCGGATGACGGTGGGGAAACCTTCGCGGCTGAGGTCGTTTGTGGTGTTGCCACCGATCACGACGTAAGCCCCAGGGCGGGTGACTTGACCAACGATGGAGATCGATCGAGGTTTTTCTGGGGGTGGCGAAAAGTTGGCCGTCGCAAATTGACGAGCTTCTGCTTGGTTGAAGTTGGCGACTGTGGGAACCACGATTGTGTCTCTGTCTTGCAAAATGATGTCTTGAGAGATGTCTCCTTCTTGCAAGAATTTCCACAAGTTGACGTTGAGCACTTGATCGGGGCCGTCTCGTTGGGGACGGCGGACGCGGATGTTGCGGATGTCGGCGACACCCGTGACGCCTTCTGCGAGTCTGATCGCTTGGGTGACGGTGGGGTACTGGACACTCGGCGTGGCTCCCGGCCCGGGAGTTAGGGTAATGGTGAAGTTTCCGGGCCTGGTGACTTCTCCGATGACGCCGACGTTGAGGGGGCGGGCGGCGACGAGGCTGACTGTGACAATGGGGTCTTTGAGGACGCGGCGGTAGGCGTTGCGGATGATGTTGGTGGCTTCTACTAAGGTGCGGCCACGGACGGAGACCAAGCCGATCAGGGGCAGGTTGACTGAACCGTCGGAAAGGACTTCGTAGCCGCGGCTAAGTTCGGGTACTTCGAGTATTTCTACTTGAATGCGATCGCCGCCGCCGAGTTTATAGCTTTCCGGCGCTCTCCTAACTGGCGCAACGGTCTGGGCTTGGTCTGTGCCTAGGGGGATGGGAAGTTGTGCCGGGGTGCTTCTGGCGTCAGCGATGACAGTGGAAGCAAACAAGACAACACCCACAACCGACCGGGCTATCTGTCTTGGAAAATGGGTGTTAACCATACACCACCTAATTTTATTGACTATGATTTATATAAGTGTAGCCTTTTTAGTGCTGGGCAAAAAGCTCATTATTTTAAGCGATCGCCGAAAAAACGATGCTGTATTTTTGCTTTATGCCTAATTTCTATGTTAGCGTGGTTGCGGGTTGACGGCTATATTTTATATCTAGATTATTTGCTATTGTTTCTGATAAAGGAAATCAATCATGACTGAACCAGTGTCTCTACCAAATATGCTGAAAGAGCTAATTTTAGGTAGTTCTTCATTGACATGGATGCTACTTGCTATAGTCGCGATGGCAACTCTACTATTGTTTCAATTTTCTAGTCATAGAAAAATAGGTTTGGCTTTAGAAAAAAGCTTTGCTGGTCTTTATATTTTTATCTCTCCCTTTCTGACACAACCTCCTTTTAATTACTTGCATTTTATTAACTTGAAAGATCCAGAAGGTGGCATATTAAAACTCATACCTTATTTTTTTTACCCCTGGGTAGTATTAATTTTAATTTCAAGATTTAAAATTTTCACTAGCACTTTTATAGAGATTCTTGCCAAAATATTGATAATGAATCCTTTCTTTTTACTTTATATATTACTTCCATTACTGTCTACATTATGGTCTATAGTTCCTGAAGAAACGCTAAGAGCAGGCCTAGCATTTTCAGGATTTACTGCTTTCGGGTTTTACATTGCAGCGCAATATAAATGGGAGGATTTATCTCGTTTTTGGCGGTGGGGATACACGGCAATCGGTTTGGCAAGTTTTGTAATGAAACCCCCTGGATCAGGCGATTTTGTCGGCTTAACCCAATCTAAAAATTCTTTGGGGGGAGTCTTAGCTCTCTGTACAGCATTTTGGTATTTGCACTATTTTCAAGGAGCTAAAACTCAGAAAGATCGCTGGATTTCTTTGGGAATGATGTTCTTTTCATTTTACCTAGTAAGGGCTAATAAATCGGGATCGGCTCTAGTGATTACTATCATATTAATAATTTCTGTGTCGTCACTAAATTTTCTAAAAAAATTAAGTTTTCAGTGGGCCTTTACTGCGATTATATGTTTCCTGGTGGTCAGCATAATTATGACTGTTTTTGTAGTAGACAACCTGGAGGATATTATTGTAGGTGGGTTAGGTAAGGACTTGACTCTAACTGGGCGGACAGAATTCTGGCCACAGTTAATGGCTGCGGTCAATCAGCGTCCCTGGTTTGGCTACGGATACGATGGATTTTTTCAACAAGATAAGTTAGGAGCCGGTACTCCTGCTTATTTTATTTATACTCCTAATGGATTTCAACCGAAAAATCCTCACAATGGCGCGATCGGTATCTTGTTAGCCTTTGGTTGGCCGGGATTAATTTTAATGATGACTTCCTTGCTGCTCAATTTAGCTTACGCAGTTCGGTATTTGAGTCGTAGCACCCTGGAAGAAGCGGGAATACCTATTTGTTTTCTAGTGTCTATTATTATAAGCAACATCACAGAAGGTTATATTATAGAGATAGCAAATCCTTGGCTGAGTTACGCAATGTTGACGGTTCGACTTGCGATAGATAATGCTAACAATAGTTCTAACAGTAGCACCAGTAACCCTCAAAGGCGTTCTTTAACTCGCACAGTCCATTGAAGTAACCATGGGGCGGATCGTGGGTCAAGTTGTGGTATGTTGTTATAGGATCAACCAGTCTAATTTTGCGAGATTGCCGACCCTGCCAGAACCGCGTTTGTGTTTTGTAAAGATTTAAAATATTCTGATGCTAGATAAGTTAACTGCGGTCAGTCAAAGGCTCGGCCCTAGTCTGCGCCAGGTACTCAGCAACATAGCTTGGCTGTTCACTGACCAAATCTTGCAGATGGGTCTAGGCCTGTTTGTAGGCCTTTGGGTGGCTCGCTATCTTGGTCCGACACAATTTGGATTGCTCAACTACGCGATCGCCTTTGTGTCGCTGTTTAGTTCGGTGGCAACAATGGGGTTGGGTACTCTGGTAGTGAGGAATATCGCTCGCGACCCAGAATGCAAAAATGAGACCCTGGGAACTGCCTTCGGACTGCAATTTACTGGTGGCTGCATCACTTTGTTGTTAACTGTCACCGTGATTGCGCTAGTCAAGCCCAACGACACTCTGACTCGGTGGCTGGTAGGTATCATCGCTGCAGGAACTATCTTTAATGCTTTTGAGGCTATCAATTTTTGGTTCCAGTCCCAAATCCAGTCAAAATATACAGTGTTGGCTAAAAATTCGGTATGTTTTTTAGTTGCTGCTGTCAGAATTGGGTTAGTAACAATTAAAGCCCCCCTGCTTGCCTTCGCCTGGGTTAGATTGACAGAGGTCGCATTAGTAGGAATGGCTTATGTATATTTTTATCAGCTTACGGGGAATAAAATTAAGGATTGGCATTTTAGTTGGGAACGGTGTAAGGAACTGCTATCGGAGAGTTGGCCGATAATTTTGTCGGGATTGGCAGTTTATGTGTACTCAAAAACCGATCAGATAATGCTCGGTGCGATGAATCAAAATGCTCAACTGGGATATTATGCTGCAGCTGTTAAAATTTCGGAAATCTGCGATTTTTTGCCGATGATCATATCCAGCTCTATTTTTCCCAAATTAGCGAATTTGAGAAAGACAAATTATGAAGAATATCTAAATAAATTTCAAATTTACTCGGATATTATGATATTTTTATGGTTGGCAGTGGCGATACCGATATCATTACTTTCTCCCTGGATAGTGAATCTGCTTTACGGGGAAAACTATGCAAAGTCAGCAGCGGTACTGGCAATCTATGTTTGGGCGCAATTTGGCAGTAACTTTGGAGTAGCACGGAGTACATATTTGAACATAGAAGGTCAGTTGCGCTACGGTCTTTACTTGACTGTAGTCGGATCTATTTTTAATGTAGCGTTGAACTTTTTGCTAATTCCTAAGTATGGAGCTTTTGGAGCAACGGCAGCTACTCTGATAACTTATTTTTACGTGATTATATTACTCAATTTCTTGATTAAGGAATTGCGCCCCTTCGGAAATTTCATCTGGCGCTCCCTTAACTTATACAAGGCAGCTTGTAGAATCAGAGGATTAGTAAAGTGATTCAAATTAAACCTAAAATCGAACAGCGCTCGAATTGCCCCTATTGCGACACGGAACTCAAGGCCCAAAAAATTTTGTGGCAAGGGATACATATTGTTCTGGATTGTAAGTGCGCGGGATGTGGTAGCGAAATAATCGACGAGTTGAGAGTAGGTCATGGAGTCAGAAACTCCGTCCAAGTTGATACAATCAAAGGTGAAGTTTTTGCAAAATTTGCTAACATAAAAGAATGGCTAGGCAAACCATTACTCAATTCACTCCAAAATCCTCAACCAGAAAAACTTGAGATTGTAAAAGAGATTTTTAAACCCTGCAAGCGGGTAATTATCTTAAACTGTATCGATCATCTTTATGGTCATTCCCTGCTGAAGTTGCTAAATGCACAAAGGCACTTAAAATACAACTCGGACTGCGGGTTAGTTGTGATAGTTCCTAAGTTTCTAAGGTGGATGGTTCCCGATGAAGTTGCAGAAATCTGGACAGTACCTATTTCTTTAAAAAATGGTCAGAATTACTATCCCAGTTTCGCCGAGTTTGTTGAAGAAGAAAATAAACGGTTTGAGGAAATTTATGTCAGCGAAGCTCATTCTCATCCTAGCCAGTTTGACATCACGCAGTTTACTAGAGTTCCCAAACACAAATTTGAGGAACCAGAAACAAGAATTACTTTTATTTGGCGGGAAGATCGTTTATTAGTTAACGGTTTGCTGTTCCGAACTCTGAAAAAGCTAAATCAACGAGAAAGGGCATTGCCATTGCAAAATTTAAAAATTCAGCAGTTATTTGAGAAAATCAGGTTGCAACTACCAGAAGCAAAATTTGCAGTAGCTGGTTTGGGGACAAAAACTAAGTTTCCAGAATGGATTGAAGATTACAGAGTGGATAGTTTTAATGAAAAAGTTGAAAAGGAAATGTGCCGTGTTTATTCACAAAGCCGCTTAGTAATTGGTCTTCACGGCTCTAATATGTTGCTACCTTCGGCTCATGCTGGTATGACAATTGATTTGATAGATGAGCGTTGGGGGAACTTTGCACAAGATATTTTATACCAAGAAAGCGACCCTAGAATGGCGAGTTTTCGCTATAGATTTTTGCCCTATCAGACTAGCAATGATACACTGGCATACATAGCGGCTGTAATGCTTCAGAAGTGGTTTAATTTTAAATCGCAGATGACTGCTGAGCTTGTTAATTCAGATATTGAAGAGTAGTAGAAAAGAGAAAGAAGCAAAATGTTAACGCGCGAGCAGGAACTTATCTTGTCAATTTCACACTTTTTTGCTTGCTACAGCACTCGCGCTACAAGTTTCCTAGAAAAGTGTTTTTTAAGGAGAAGCTATGTTTTTAGAACAATGCCTATATATGCTCTGGTTTCTGATACACAACAGTTACCGAGTGTCCTTGAGGCAAAACTTTGGGGTTAATCAGCCCCTTGGCCAGAACTTCACCTGTCAATAACGAAATTTTTTTTAATACCTTGTATTTCAGTGACATATCTACCACGTCACTTTGAACACCAAGCCAATTCCTCAGACTCTCTAAAATGATAGAGGATGCCCACCATACTTTGTGAATATCGGCTAATTTTTCATGCTCAATATTTACTATCTTCATTCCAAATATCTCAGCTATATGTTTCAGGCACTTATCTGACCAAAAGCTCACGTGGTGTGGTGGCATATTGAAAATGTGATTGGTGATAATAGATAGAAATGAGTCCGCACTGGGAATTGAATAAATTAATAAACCACCAGGTTTAAGTGCCTTAATACTTGATTCTATAAATGAACGTATTTCTGAAACATGTTCCAGAACTTGAAATGCACAAACAACATCATATTTTGCAGGGTGGGCAACCGAATGTGACTGAATCGATTCATTCTCAATTATAATTCCCTTGCTCAAAGCAATTTCTTTCGCTTTTCGACTAAATTCAAGGCCCACGTATTTTTTAGTGGATATTTTCTGGGCAAAAGCGCCTTTACCACAACCAATTTCCAGAACTAAATCTGATTCTTTTATAAAATTATTCGCATAATCATACTCAGCTTTCTCATCCATGTAGTACCATTCAAGGTTCTGCAAGTGTTCGTAAAATTTTTCGGAACCTGTTACCATCGGATAAAAGAATCTAAGATCAGAATCTATACAATGATAATATCCAATCTTTTTGACATCACCAAATTCCTTTGATATATCCGATTGGAGGAACTTGTTGTACATTTTTATTAAGTCACTTGCATTGATTTGTTCAATCAAAGTTATGTTTGAGCTTCCGCTAAGTGGGCAGACTATACTCATAAAATTCCTCTTAAAAAGCTTATGAATTACGGTTGGGAGACTGACTTGGATCTGTGTATAAAGCAGAAGTATCAACGCTATTGAGATGTATAACAACCGCCAAGGTGATTAGGACAGGTATCCGTAAGTTGTTAAAAAAAATCCTAATCATCATGGCGACTGCTATATATTTATGTTAGCATCTCTATTGCTAACTAGAGCTAACTCTTGCAGTTATGCCTCTTGGGCTGATTGTATCACAACCAGTAGTAATTACTGTGGATGAAGGGCAAGCAATTCTAAATTTAAGATGAGACAACCGTAAGGCAGCCGGAGATCAGGACTAGGATAGAAGTTGGACGCTCACAGAAGAGATGATGTAGGGACTGAGACGGCTAAGTTTTTTGGTTTTGATGGGCTACTGGTAGACAACCATAGCCCAAGTCAACCATCGCCGGAAGCCAAATCACAATACCCTATAGACGATTGTGGAAAGCGTAGTATAATTAAAACAATTAAATAGAGTTCAAGAAATGTCCAATTACAAAATCCAAACACCTGTCGCTTTTATCATCTTCAAACGTCCAGATACAACGGCTAGAGTATTTGAGGCAATTCGTCAGGCAAAACCCCCTAAATTGCTAGTAATTGCTGACGGTCCACGTCCAAATAAGCCTGGAGAAGATCAAGAATGTGCTGCAACTAGAGCTATTATTGACCAAGTAGATTGGGAATGCGAAGTTTTGAAAAATTATGCAGAGGTAAATCTCGGTTGTCGCCTGCGGGTTTCTAGCGGTATAAATTGGGTGTTTGATACGGTTGAAGAGGCAATTATTCTTGAGGATGACTGTCTCCCTCATCCTACTTTTTTCCGCTTCGCTGAAGAATTGCTGGAGCGTTACCGAGACGATCAGCGGATTCTGTCAATCTCTGGTCAAAATGTTCAGTTTGGGCGGAAAAGAACTGATTACAGCTACTATTTTTCTCGCTACAATCACTGCTGGAGCTGGGCGAGTTGGAGGCGAGCTTGGCAGCACTATGATTTAGATATGAAGCTGTGGCCAGAAATTCGTGATGGTAATTTTTTGATGGATGTACTGGGAGACTCCCATGCTGTAAAAGTTTGGAAAAATATTTTTCAGCTTTGTTATGAAAGAAAATTACAGAGTTGGGCTTGTCAGTGGACTTTTGCTAGTTTTATTCAAAATGGTACGAATATTCTTGCCAATGTCAATTTAGTTTCTAATATCGGACATGGTGTAGGGGGAACTAATACGGAGGATGTCAACAGTCCTTACAGTAATATGCCTGTAGAAGCTATAACATTTCCGATGAAACACCCGCCTTTTGTAATTAGGGATACGCAAGCAGATAATTTTACACAAAAAACTTTATTTGATTACGATCCCCCCTTGCTAAGAAAGGTGCAAAAAAAAGTTAATAAAATTTTGAAAAAATCAGGCAAAGTCAGCTAGAAATTTAGAGGATAGGCAGGGGAAATGAAGGTTGTACTTCTCAATAGTTCTGATAGTGAAGGGGGGGCTGCCCGCGCCGCTTATCGACTGCACCAAGGTTTCCAGGGGATTGGTGTGTCTTCGCAAATGCTGGTAAAAAATAAGAGTAGTGGCGATCGCAATGTAATTTCGTCACAGAATAGTATTGCGAATAAGTTTGACAAGATTATTTCAACTTTATCTAACGCACCATTGCGGCTCTACCCTCAGAGAAACCCCGTTATATTTTCTACAGAAGTGCTGCCAGATGCTCTATCGAATCAACTGGATATACTCGCTCCTGATATTATTAATTTACACTGGGTTTGTGGGGGTTATTTACAAGTTGAAAGTATTCCCAAGTTTAAGCAGCCCTTAGTTTGGACGCTGCATGATATGTGGCCTTTTACAGGTGGCTGTCATTATAGTGAAGATTGCGATCGCTATACTCAATCTTGTGGTAGTTGTCCGCAACTCCACAGTAATAAAGATTTGGATCTGTCGCGGTGGGTGTGGCAGAGGAAAGCTAAAGCTTGGGATAAGCTTAACCTAACTTTGGTTAGCCCTAGTGTTTGGTTAGCGAAATGCGCTCATTCTAGTTCTTTATTCAAAAATTTTCGAGTTGAAATAATTCCTAATGGCATCAATACTCAAAAGTACAAACCAATAAATCGTCAGTGGGCGCGAGAAATCCTGAATTTACCTCAAGATAAACAAATTGTACTCTTTGGAGGTGCAAGTGGAACAGGCGATCGCTGGAAAGGATTTAACTTGCTCGTACCCGCTTTACAAAGCCTCAGTAAATCAGGCTGGAAAGATCGGATAGAGTTGCTGGTTTTTGGCTCTTCTGAACCCGAAAATCCCATTGAACTTGGTTTTAAAACTAACTATTTGGGGAGACTCGCAGATGATATTTCCCTAGCAACGGTTTATGCAGCAGCAGATATTTTTGTCGCCCCTTCCGTGATAGATAACTTGCCAAATACAGTCATGGAAGCCCTTGCTTGTGGCATCCCCAGCGCCGCATTTAATATTGGGGGACTGCCCGATATGATCGAACACTGCTCAAATGGCTATTTAGCTAAACCTTATGAAACAGAAGACTTAGCGCGAGGAATTGCTTGGGTTTTAGAAGATCCCAATCGGCATCAAAAACTTTGTATTCGCGCCCGCCAGAAAGTGGAACAAGAATTTACTTTAGACATACAAGCAAATCGCTATTTGTCTGTTTTTAACGATCTTGTGTCCATTCCAAAGTAAACATCAGATTTTACGTAGTAAATTTTACTTAGCTATCGCTAAAAGCCACCAAATTGCGAATAATGAACCGTACTAAAATCGCCGCCCTTTTAACTTGCTTCAACCGCAAAGAGAAAACATTAGCTTGCTTAGAGGCTCTTTTTAAGCAGGCACTTCCAGCCGATGTTGATGTTTTAGCCTATTTAGTCGATGACGCCAGTACCGATGGCACCAGCGAGGCAGTTCGTCAAACCTATCCTCAAGTCAAGATTTTTTCCGGCGATGGGAACCTATTTTGGAACGGGGGAATGCGTGGGGCTTTCACCGAATCAATGAAAGATGATCCCGACTACTACCTATGGTTAAATGATGACACTCTTATTTATCCAGAAACCGTAAGTGTCTTGCTAGAAACCACTCAAAAGTTATCAGAAAAAGGAGAAACCAAAGCCATAATTGGCGGTTCTACCTGCAACCCCGAAACGGGTCAAATAACATACGGCGGTGTGGTGCGAAATAACCCTTTGCACCCATTCCGGTATGGTATCCTAGAGCCAACAAAAGAGCCTCAGATGTGCGATACTATGCACGGCAACTGCGTATTAATTCCCCGCAGTGTTGTGCAAATGGTCGGCAACCTCGATCCAGCTTTTGTCCATTATATTGGCGATTGGGATTATGGTTTACGAGCCAGACAGAAAGGATGTACAGTTTGGATTGCTCCTGGCTATTTAGGAACTTGTTCTCTCAACCCCCAGGTGACCAAAACGGCTGCTGATAATTTAAGTGAAGGATTGGATAAAATGAGCAAACCGAAAGGTTTATCATTCAAAGATACTACCTTGCAACCGGCTCAAGAGTGGAAAGTATTTACTCAGCGGCATGGTGGCTGGTTGTGGCCAATTTATTGGCTGCTACCTTATCGCAGGTTAGTTTGGCTTTCAGTGTTGAGCAAACTGGGATTGACTAAAAACAAAACTCAAGGTGAATAGGATGGTTGATAGAAATGAACTCCGCATTGCTTGGCTTGTCCCGGAAGTGGAACTGGGAGCTTACTGGCAGCCTGTTTTGAGGGAATTTACAAAAATTTTTAAGAATACTGTATTTTATACTGGTCGTGTTTGGTCGGGGTTCGATCCGACCCTGCCGGGAGCATCGGCAATTCAGTTGGTAGGGGAGACTAAATTTGTCGAGACGGAAAAGATAGAAACAGGATACGATCGCGGATTCATTGTAGTATCGCCTAGTATTATCGGCTATTTACTAAAATTTAGACCTCATGTGGTCTTTCCCCAAGCTTTCTCTTTGTGGACTGTAATTGTTGCATTTTTAAAACCGCTACTGCGGTGGAAAATAGCCATTATTTACGATGGTAGTTCCCCAAATACAGACTTTCGAGATTCCAATTTTAGGACATTTGTGCGCCGCATTCTGGTGCGGTTTGCCGATGCTTTTGTTGCCAACAGCAATGCGGGTAAAAAATATCTGATGGAAGTTCTAAACGTACCGGAGGATAAAATTTTTACCAGAACCTATCTCGTACCTGATGCGGGAGCTTTGCTGAAACGATTAGATCAAACTCAGCCGCCAAACTTGCAGTTGAAACGCCCGATTTTTATGTATGTAGGGCGCATCACGGCGAGAAAGGGAATTAAAACGCTTTTAGAAGCTTGCGCTATTCTTAAAAATCAAGGTTATGTTGATTATTCGCTGTTGATTATTGGCAAGGGAGATCAGCGGGAAGAACTGGAAGCATTTATTAAAGAGTGCGATTTTGAAGAGCAAGTAATGTGGGCGGGATGGGTAGAATATGGAAATTTAGGTGCTTATTTTCAGCAAGCTGATATTTTTGTGTTTCCTACTTTTGAGGATGTCTGGGGTATGGTTGTACCCGAAGCGATGGTGTTGGGAAAACCAGTATTGTGTTCAAATGGTGCTGCTTCCTGTGAGTTAATTATGTCAGGCGAGAACGGTTACATTTTTGACCCTAGCAGTGCTCAAGAGTTAGCGGATAAAATGCAAATTTTTCTAGATGCTCCTGATTTGATTGAGTCGATGGGAGAGCGTTCACGACAGATAATTTCTCAAAAAACTCCCGAAGCAGCAGCTAAAGCTTACGTCGAAGTTACATCTTTTTTGATGGAGAATAGGTGAAGAAAGTTCGGCAACGGATGAGTGTAAAGGATTTAACGGAGAGAGGGAAGAGGGAAGAGGGAAAATTTAGCAATTACCAATTAGCAATTACCACTTAGCCATGAAAGTTTTATTATCTGCGTTTGCTTGCGAACCGAATCTCGGCTCCGAAGAGGGAGTAGGATGGAATACTGTTATCCAATCTGCTAAACATCACGAAAGCTGGGTATTTACTCGCACGTTTTGTCGATCGTACATTGAAGCAGAACTAGAGCGGAACCCAGTGCCCAACCTGCACTTTGTTTATTTTGATCCGTTTGGGTGGAGCGAAGATTGGAAGGGGAAACAAGGATTGCTGCAACTTCACTACTATCTGTGGCAAATCTGGGCTTATTTTATCGCTCGTAAGCTCGATCGCGAAATTGGTTTTGACATAGTACATCACGTAACTTATGTCAAACATTGGTCTCCAAGTTTCTTGGCGCTGTTGCCGCATCCTTTTATTTGGGGGCCTGTGGGGGGCGCAGAAGCAGCACCAAAGGCTTTTTGGCAAGATTTTAGCCGCCGGGGAAAAATTTACGAAACGCTGCGGGCATTGGCTCAAAGCGTAGGAGAACGCGATCCGTTTGTGGGGCTGACGGCGCGCCGCAGTGCCGTTGCGCTGGCAACTACGGAAGAAACTGCTGCCAGACTGCGATTTCTCAAAGCAAAAAACGTGAAGATTTTCTCGCAAGTCGGTTTATCGCAGCAGGAAATTCAAGAACTAGAGCAATTTCCTATCCCGCCTGAGCAACCAATTAGATTCATCAGTGTTGGTCGTCTCTTACATTGGAAAGGGGTGCACTTAGGACTCCGTGCATTTGCGGAGGCGAAGCTGGAACAATCGGAATACTGGATTGTCGGAGATGGCCCGGAAAGGCAGCGTTTGGAAGCTTTGGCAACAGAATTGGGACTGGCAAATAAAGTATTTTTTTGGGGAACTTTATCTCGCACTGAAACTCTTTCTAAAATGGGGGAGTCTCACGTTCTCCTCCATCCGAGTTTGCATGACTCTGGTGGTTTTGTGTGCACGGAAATGATGGGGGTTGGTCGTCCCACGATTTGTTTGGATTTGGGGGGACCGGCTACTCAAGTGACGGCTCAAACGGGAATTAAAGTGGCTGCTACTGACCCCGATCGCACTGTGCAAGGTCTAGCAGAAGCTATAGTGTGTTTAGCCCAAGATCGTGAATTGCGAGATCGCTTGGGTCGATCGGGCCAAACGCGCGTCAGGGAAATCTATGATTGGGATGTTAAAGGTCTATTCTTTGCCCAATTGTGCGAAGATGTATTCGATGGAAAATCAGGATAACTTCTGATGGGTTCGATCGGGCAAAACAAAGAAAACTATATTTTTTCAGGCGGTGAAACGTGGGCGTTGCAATCATTACTGGCTCGGCGGGTTTAATTGGCTCTGAGGCGTGTCAGTTCTTTGCCAAACAAGGCTTAGATATAGTTGGGATCGACAATAATATGCGCCAGTTCTTTTTTGGTGCTGATGGTTCTACAAACTGGAACCGCCAACTGCTCGAAAAGTCTTTGGGTACCAAGTATTATCACTTAGATGTGGACATTCGCGACTATGAAGCGATTACCAATATCTTTCAGCGGTACGGCGAGTCGATCGAATTAGTAATTCACACAGCAGCCCAGCCCAGCCATGATTGGGCTTCCCGTGCTCCGAAAATAGACTTTACAGTCAATGCCAACGGCACTCTCAATCTTCTAGAAGTAACTCGCCTGTACTGTCCCAAAGCGGTTTTTATTTTCACTTCTACAAACAAAGTATACGGCGATACGCCTAATAATTTGCCTTTAATTGAATTAGAACACAGGTGGGAAATTGAACCCGGACATACTTACGAAGGTGGCATTCGGGAAGATATGTCAATCGATCAGTGCCTGCACAGTTTGTTTGGTGCTTCTAAGGTAGCTGCTGACGTTTTAGTACAAGAATACGGTCGATATTTTAATATGAACACCGCTTGTTTTCGCGGCGGCTGTTTGACGGGTCCAAATCACTCTGGAGCTCAATTGCACGGCTTCCTAGCCTACTTGATGAAGTGTGCTGTCACGGGAACTCCTTACACAGTGTTTGGCTACAAAGGCAAGCAAGTTCGCGATAACATTCATAGCGCTGATTTAATCTCGGCATTTTATGAATTTTATAAAGCTCCCAAAAGCGCCCAAGTTTATAATACAGGAGGAGGCCGGTACAGCAATTGTTCGATGTTAGAAGCTATCCAGATGTGCGAGGCAATTGCGGAACGCAAGTTTAATTGGACTTATGCTGAAGGGAATCGCATTGGCGATCACATTTGGTGGATTAGCGACAATTCAAAATTTTCCAGTCACTATCCCAACTGGAAAATGAAATATAACGTTAAACAAATCCTACAGGAGATTTATGAATGTAACCGCGATCGTTGGCTGAAAGAGGATTCCAATGATTGAGCGGGGCAAAAAGAATGTGCTGGGAATTTCGGTAAACGATTGAAGAATACAAAGTTAAACAAATCTTAGGGGAGATTTATGAGTGTAACTGCGAGCGTTGACTTAAAGAGGTGCTCCATGATTGATAAAGGGAAAAAGAATGTACTGGGCATATTAGTAAATGCCGTTAATTATGAAGCGGCTGTTAGCAAAATTATTGCAGCAGCCAGCGCCGGAAAACCAATGTCAGTTTCTGCTCTAGCGGTTCACGGGGTAATGACTGGGGTTCTCGACAGCACTCATCGTTATCGGATTAATCACATTGACTTAGTATTGCCAGACGGACAGCCGGTCAGGTGGGCGTTAAATTGGCTCTACCATACCGAATTGCCCGATCGAGTTTGCGGGCCGAATGCGATGTTACAAATCTGCGAACGTGCGGCAGAAGAAGGATTACCTATCTATTTGTACGGCTCTCAAGCTTCTGTACTGGAAGCTTTATCTCGCAATCTCTGCCAGCGTTTTCCCAAGTTAATTATTGCTGGAACTCAGCCTTCTAAATTTAGGCAGGTTTCGCCCCAAGAGAAACAAGAAATTGCACAGCAAATTCGCAACAGCGGTGCAGCAATTACTTTTGTCGGTTTGGGGTGTCCCCGGCAAGAAGTCTGGGCTTACGAATACCGGGACGACTTATCAATGCCGTTGATTGCTGTAGGTGCTGCTTACGATTTTCATGCGGGTAATTTGGCTAAATCTCCTGACTTTTTATCTAAAATAGGTTTGGAATGGCTGTTTCGGATGATTAAGGAACCTCGGCGCCTTTGGCAGCGGTATGTTTTTTTGAATCCGCTTTATATCTGGCTGTTTTTGCTACAAGCTTTGAAAATCAAACAGTTCGACCCCACAGACGCCACGCCGCCTGTAGAAGAAGTATTATATGGTTGAAATTTAAAAGTTTCTTGTGAATTATGGGTGCTCACAAGACAAAAGTAAAAAAGCAAACACATCGTAACTAATCGTTTTGAGGTGCAACTACGATCGCATATTCAAGAAAACTTATATCAAATCTGGTGACATCGGAATTATAGTGGGAGCTTAAGAACTCGCGATTTGGGTAGCGGTCTCTTAAGCTCCCACTGACATGATCCAAAGATATTATTCCGATGCAACCGAAAACGATTTTACGCCAGAAAACAAGTTTTACATTATCTATGTGGTAAGCTACGGACTGCACACACTACATACAAAGTTTGTGTGTCATTCTTGATCAAGTCAGGTGGATTCCTGGGTCAATAGTCGCATTTGGTTGGACTGTACTCCTGGCATAAGCGATGATCGCAGGGGATCGCAAAAGTATGGTGAGCGTGTAACCAAACTTGATAATCAAACCCAAAGTTTATTGCCATTACCTCGATCTTGCTATGGCTTTTGTGCCACAATCCGAATCGAATCGTACTTGTTTTCATCAGCAGCAAAAATTGTTTTCAGCAGTAGCTTCCAAGCTTGGAGTTTGCTGTTTTCTTTGGGCTTTACTATCTGATGAGATGCCATTGAATCGAACACACTGAAAATTTTTCTTTCATCATTGATCCAAGTGTTGTCAAATTGGCGATAGTAGCCATTAAACTGGGTAGCAATTATCTCAAATCCTACTTTTTCACAGATAGCGCGAAAGCTCTGCGGTGTGAAAAAATACAAATGCCTTGGTACATCTAGATGCATCCAAGCAATCCCTGATGACTTCAGCCCAATACAAGAGTTATTTGGTACTTCCATGACCAATTTGCCGCCATCCACGAGTAACTGCATGGCATTGCGGAGTGCAAGTAAAGGATCTCTGGTATGTTCGAGTACGTGGTTCATCACAATTATGTCGTACTGTCTAGACTTGACTTCCGGGGGCAAAGATTCAGCAGTACCATAAAATACATTAAGGCCTCGCTGCTCGGCCAAAACCAAAGCTTGTCGATCGGGTTCTACGCCTCAGACTTTATGACCATCTGCTCGCATTTCTTGCAGCAGTTGCCCGTTGGCACAACCAATTTCTAAGATCGAGGTGGAAGCAGTCCCGAACTGTTGCTTCCATCATTTACTTGTGACATCTACTCCGCGATCGAAACGCCAAGCTAGATGGGGTACGCAATTTATCGAAGAAGGAAATAGGAGAGGCAGATACGAAGCCTGTAAAGTCTATATGATGAGTATAATACTCATCGATGTCGTAGAAGCTGGCGATTTTATTGAGTTCGGGTAGAGGATGAATGCATCCAAGTTGTGACTTTTCGCACCATTACAATTGAAATGACTCTTTGTTTCGAGGTCTGCGCCAATCACCGGGTATGAATAGCCACGGTTTCATACTCTGTCCCGATATCGGGCAGACGAGGGTAGGGTTTAAGCACGTCTGACTTTGCATTTTAGTTTTCCTTACTTAGGAACTTGATGTACTAATAACCACTCATGTTGAAGCAATCCGGGACGTTATGTACCCTTGACAATTGCGGAATCCGAGATACAGCAGATGAATGCCTAAAACTTATGAAGTTTTGGGAATACAATTGCTGAGGCGTGGTTTTCAGGTAACATCGAATTTAAGCTAACGCATTTAACTTACTTTGTCACTTTTGATAAAAAACTACACCTGCCGCGAGCGGGCTGTGAGTAAGTTTTTCTCTAGTCAATAATTCAGCAATAATTCAAGTATACATTAAGTTATAAACAGGGTAGACCTCTAGGCTATGATACTAATAAAAGCATTTGTGCATTTGTATCTAAATAATGAAGCAGTTGATTTAACAAGATTTAAACTAAAACCCCTGTTAGTTTTGCCAGTTCCGGTGGAAAGGAAAATGAGTTGGTCGCTCGATGGTTTAGAGTTGCTGTGGGCTCTGGTAGTTGCCAAGAAAATGTAACCCGTTAAAGGAGACTTGAGAACCTATGGAAGAAGTGCGATCGCCCAGTCGAGTTTGATGCTATTAAGTTTGAAAAAAACATCTAAATCTAATGGCGATCGCTCACCTCAACCATTGCCTTTACAAAACCTCCGATTTCCGTGGCTACCTTAATGAAACCTGTCTAAATCATAGGCAGAAGGATTCTTAAGGCAGTTGACTGTACGCCAACACCATATCGGGAGCATCACATACTTGACTTTCGGTGACTGGATTAGGCCGCCTTGAGTAGGCAATAGCCTGCATATGTTTTATGCGAGCTTGAAAAGTCTTCTCAAATGTGTGCTGTTGAGCAAACTTCAGCGACTTGAACGACATCGATTTAATTTCTTCCCGGTTGTGGCTGAGTTCTGCAATTTTCTTCGCCATCTGTTTAGGCTGATTCATTGGCACAACCCATCCTGTCTCCGACATTTCTGCAATTCCCTGGAATGCTTCGTTAGCATACCCAACAATCGGCACGCCACCAGCCATAGTTTCTATGTAAGTACAAGAAGGATCGCCCTGCCGGTGACAGCAAACAAACAAATCAATATTGTTCTTCACAAAGGGGAAAAACTTTGTTTTAAAGTCAGGCACTCCGAGCATTTTCACGCAATCATTAAGTTGATTGGCAGCTATTTGCTGGTGCATCATCTCTTCTAATTCACCAACACCACTGATGAACATTTCAAAGTTCACCTTCAGTTGTTTGAGTTCTTTAGCGACCTCAAGTAAATGATCTGCTCCTTTCATCTTAATTAGGCGACCTGAGAATACCAGCCGCAGAGGCATATCTTGAGAGCGGTTTTCAGTGCGCCGTTCAATGTCAGCTTCTGTTGCTAACATTTCCTCGCTAATCCGCGTGTCCAAGAACAACTGTGCGTTGCGATTGAGATGCTTGTATTCTTGGTAGGTAGGGGTGCCGTTGCACTGCAATCCCTCTGCCATTGCGATCGCCTTGCGCTGCTTATATTCTTGAGTGTAAGTCCAGATTATTCTCCGCAACCGGAGTAGGGGATTTCTCGTACTCACATTCACGATTTGTTTGCGAGTTTTCAGACTGTATTCGGAAACGTAAATACACGGTACTCCCGCTATTTTACACACTTGACTGATATGGTTCTGTCTGTATTCCGGGGCTGCCAATACCAGCGAACTCTGATGCTGATGTAGTAAAGATGGGGTGATTTTGTCAAAAGAAATTATTTCGAGTTTGAATGGCAATTCATCAAGTTTGAATTTTTTTGAATCTATCTGGTCGCTGTCTTCTTTGGTTTCTTCCATCATCACAGTAATGGAACCCGACCAATACTTGGCTAACTCACCAACTGCTTCAATCAATTTGCGGGTGAGTAAAACTTCACCGTTTGGCAAAAGCTTAGCTTTGAGTGGCTGTAAAATTGTCAGATTGTTGTTAGTAAGCATAGGTTAGGTACTTCCTGATTTTGAATTTTTACTGGTGATGGGTAGTGAATATTTAGTTTACTTGGCAAGGGCTGTTGATCGATCGATATAACAGACATCTACCGAATTTAAATTTTGCAGCCTGATACGAGCAGAATTTCAGGCTCTGTGTCGGAGATATCTAATACTTAAGATAGATTCAGCAACTGGATTAGACCTTTATGATTGAATCTTAGGTCTGTTTGATATGTAGCAATCATCTGCGATCTACGTATAAGTGTCAATAGCCTTTTCCGAGCTTTACTGAATCTTTATAAATTATTGTTAATTATAAAGAAGAGGCAAATTTTAGGGTTAATTTGGTTAAAATGACGGCTGTTTTAAGTATTTTTACCTAACTACAATTATGCAACTGTTTTTAGGTAGCAAGAATGAGCGCGAGTCCCGAATACGGCGAAACCAATGCTTTAAACCATAGAGTTATAACAAAGTTATTGAAAGCTTACATAAATACATACTTTGTAACATACAAATTATATTTCTTTACAATTAGCAAGGCAAAGGAGAAGGAATAAAAAAAAGAAATTTTACCCCTTCTCTCTTCGCTAATGCGAAGCCTTGATGCTGAACTTTTCTTTTATAAACCGGATATAAAGGTGCTTGAAAGCCGACTTCACCACGCGGGGCATACCAAAGTCGATCGCCATCATGCTTTCGGGCAACTTCCAATCCAAAACCTTGAGATTTTCCGGCTGCAAAAGCGGAAAATCAATCGCCTCTAAATTCGAGCAAAGCCCCAATCTCATCGCCGCAGCTACAGTGGGAACCGCCGCCGGATCAGCGTTAATGATTTCAACTAAAGTTCTGTCCAAAGCAAAGACATCATCAGAGGCGGCCAAAATTCCCAAAAACTTAGGTTCGCCGCCGCTTGGCCCGTTACCTTCGTGACCGATAATGCCATCCAAAATCGTCAAATTTGGGTTAATTGCCCGGGCAGTTTCTACCAGCATTTCACCGAATCTGGCGCTATCTTTGCCAGCTTCCATGTGCCACCAAGCCTTCATTTTGCCGGGGACGCAGCCGAATAAATTTTTCACGCCCATTGTCACCGTTAATTGAACGTGAGATTTGAGTTTGGGCAAATTAATCACTACATCCGCTTCCATTGCTTCTTTGCAAATTCGCAGATGATTGAAATCTTCGCTGAGAGTTTCGTAGCGTTTTCCTTGAAACTCAACTACTGGCAAATTCAGTTCTTCCAACAGCGGCAAATAACCATTGGCTTTGGCTACACCCATAGCGCTGCCAAAAGCCGGACTATCACCTAAAAAGGGTTTTCCTCCCGCTTCCATGACCATTTTAGCGACGCAGTAAACCAATTCTGGGCGGGTGACGCATTCTTTTGTAGGGCGAGAACCTGTGAGGAGATTGGGTTTGAGTAAAACCCGATCGCCCGCTTTGACAAAAGCCGAGATTCCGCCCAAGGGTGCCAGCAAACTTTCTAAAGATGCTTGCAAGATTTGCCGATCGTATGAATTGGCCTGAATTAAACTAACAGCAGACATAATTATGAATTGATTGGTAATTGGTTATCGATCGGGAATAATCTCAATATAACGCACGCGCGGAACACCCTGCTTAGGGTGTTTCGCGCGTGCGTTACCAAGAATAATCTCAATACAAATGAGTCCTAAGTATCCATCGGCAATCTACCAGCAGCAGCCCGCTGCATGGTACTAACTCGCAGCGAGTTAGAGAATACTCCTTGACCTTGCAGTTCAGGGATAGCAGGTTTAACTTCTACTTTCACCAACCGGGCAGTACAGATAAAAACCGTTTGATCGGCTAAATGGAAAGTCAACCAAGGTTGACTTAACAAAGTCAGCACTTCGTCTTGGAATTCTTGTGCCGGCATCGGAATAGTAAACGTTTCTGCGTGACCTTCCACATAATGAAATGTCACTTGAGTTGTGTTCTCTTTATCTTGAGTTAATTTTGCAAAAGAACCTGCGCGCATAAATCTTGCTCCAAAACTTTAGACTATAAAAAAAATTCAGAATTAAATGAAAAAGATTGAATTCTGAATTCTTTAACTTTAACCTGTGACAGCATTTAGGGAGAACTCGGAAGGCAGAATGCAGAATTCAATCAATTTCAGCCTTCTAGTTTCTAGCTGATACCTCTGAGATCCTAAACGTTAGCAGAAGATCCCGGCATCGCACTCATTTTCTCTAAATCTAGAACTTTTGCCAAGTCTTCTGCACTCATTAAACCCCGTTCTAGCACAATTTGTCGCAAAGATTTGCCCGTTTCTAAGGATTCTTTGGCGACGGCGGCGGCGTTGAGATAGCCAATGTGAGTGTTGAGGGCGGTAACGAGGGCGAGACTACCTTCAGCATAAGCGAGACACCGATCGCCCTTAGCTTCTATTTTTTCGAGGCATTGTGTAGTCAAAGCGCTGATGGTATTGCCTAAAATTTCGATGCTGTGAATGAGATTGTAGGCAATCAGGGGCATCATCACGTTCAATTCTAATTGTCCCGCTTGGGCTGCCAGGGCGATCGCGCTATCGTAACCCATAACTTGAAAACACACCATCGATGTCATTTCTGCCATCACAGGATTGTATTTTCCCGGCATAATAGACGAACCAGGTTGCACAGGAGGCAGTTGAATTTCTTTCAAACCCGTTTTCGGCCCGGAGTCCATCAAACGCAAGTCATGGGAGATTTTAACGCAATCCTGAGCGAGATTTCGCAGTGCACCAGACACATTTACAAACGGTGCCATACTCTGCATAGCAGCCATTAAATGCTTTGCTGGTTTCAGGGGGTGGTCAATTAATTCGGAGAGAATTTCAGCAACTTTTTGACAATATTCAGGGTGAGTATTTAACCCTGTTCCGGCCGCACTTCCCCCCAATCCCAGAGATGTCAAATCATCGGATGCCCTGTCAATTCTCAATGTATGTTCTCTGAGAATTTGCGCCCAAGCGCCGAAGGTATCGCCGAGTCGAACCGGTACGGCATCTTGCATATGAGTGCGGCCGGATTTAACAATATCTTTGAATTCTTCGGCTTTGTTTTCTAGGGCGACTACGGCATCCGATAATGCTGGAAAAAGAGTTTTTTCTAACGCCAACAATCCGCCGATCCGAATCGCCGTCGGAATCACATCATTTGTCGATTGACCGTAGTTTACATGATCGTTAGGACTGATGCGCTTGTAATTGCCTTTTTCCTCGCCCATAATTTCCAAAGCGCGATTTGAAAGAACTTCATTAACATTCATGTGGTGAGAAGTTCCGGCGCCGGCTTGGTAGACATCAACTACAAATTGATCGCGCAATTTTCCCGCTAGAATTTCATCTGCTGCTTGGACAATTGCTTGACTGATGTCTTGGGCAATGCAGCCGAGTTCGCCATTGGCGATCGCTGTTGCTTTTTTAATTAAAACACAAGCATCAACGTATGTTGATAAAGGCTTAATACCGCTAATCGGGAAATTTTCAACGGCGCGCAGAGTTTGGATGCCGTAGTAGACATTAGATGGGATTTGTTTGTCTCCCATCGAGTCGCTTTCGGTGCGGTAGCTGATGGTTGGGTGTTCGCTCATATCGCCTTGTTTGTGATGATTGGGAATTGAGAATTTTTTTAAGAATGCTGACTGCGACTCCTTTTTTACCGCACCGGCGGGTTCAGTAAAACACAAGTCACGATTGTAAATAATTATCTCACACTCCGAGTTAAATCTCAAAACTCAAATTTTAAATTAAAATTATTTACCTAAGATTGTGCAATAATAGTAGTGTAATTCCGAGTTTTTTAGCTTGCATTCTTCTGTACTTTATTAGATAAAATTTTCGTGTTTAACAATAAATATTAAACCATACTTGGGGATTTTGTTACAAAAATTCAAGTTAAAATTTTCCGAAAGTTGTTATATTTGGTAGCACAAACAATTTTGCAGCAGGCGAATTGCCAAAAATTATGCCGCGTTACCAAACCATAGATGATGTTCCTACTCTCCAAGAGGCACTCGAAGGAATAATTGTTGAAGATTTAAAAAAGCTCAATGCACTGTTGTCGGGCGATCGCAAATTAACCCGCAAAGCTGACCTGGTTGCTGGGATTAAACAGCAAATGCAGGGAGAAAAACTTAAGCAAGTTTGGGCGCAATTAGACGATTTGCAAAAAGCGGCCGTAGCGGAAGTTATACATGGGTCAGGTGGTGGCTATGATGGCGATGTATTTGTGGCGAAATACAGACAACAACCAAACTGGGGAACAAGCGATCGCTATGGATACAACCGAGAACCATCCCTACTATGCTTGTTCTTCTACGGCACTGCGATACCCTACGATCTTGAACAAAAATTGCTGAAGTTTGTGCCAAAACCTCAAGCAACTCCCTTAAATCTGGTTGGGGATGTACTGCCAGATAATTTTATTGTTCGTGTAGAAAAACAGAACTTTCGTACATCTCAAAGAGAGGTATCCGAGTACGAAGTTCCTTTGACAACTTGTGAAATGGAACGGGCAGCCCCAAAGGATTTGGAAGCTGTTTTGCGTCTGATTCAGTCGGGCAAAGTTGCCGTTAGTGAGAAAACCGCATTACCTGGTGCCGCAACTCTGAAAGCGATCGCCGCTGTATTGCAAGGGGGTGATTTTTATAACGACGAACAGCGCCAAGCTACCTTGGAAAAGGGCGATATATTCTACGAGGTTGGTAACATCAAATCCTTTGCTTGGGCCACGATCGCCCAAGCGAGCAAATTCGCCGAACTATCGGGCAAAAAGCTAGTGTTGACGAAAGCGGGACAGAAAGCTTTACAAGAATCACCTGCCAAAGGATTGCAGACAGCATGGAAGCGCTGGTTAAAAACAAACTCTTTTGATGAATTTCGCCGCATTGATGCGATTAAAGGACAAACCGGCAAGGGGGCGCGCGGCATGACAGCGGTGGCGGGGCGGAGAGAGGCGATCGCCTCAATTCTAGCAGAATGTCCTGTCGGTAAATGGGTTCTGTTTAGCGAATTTAGCAGATATATGTTGGCAACGGGCAATCGGTTTGAAGTAACGCGCGATCCTGACAATCTCTATATTTCTGAATTTGGGTATGGTAACTTAGGATATTCGGGCAGTCACGATTGGCATATTCTGCAAGAAAGATATATGCGCTGCCTGTTGTTTGAGTATGTTGCTACCCTGGGAATAATTGATGTTGCCTATGCCGATCCGTCCCTCCTACCCAGCGATTTTGACGATCTTTGGGGAACGGACGATTTGAGATTTCTCAGCCGCTACGACGGCTTAATATCTTTTCGCATGACAGCTTTGGGGGCTTACTGTTTGGGATTGACTCAGAATTACACTCCGCCAGCAATTGAGTTCCGTCAAACACTCCGCGTACTGCCCAACTTAGATATTGTTGTAGCAGGAGAAGGCATCGCGACATCAGATGCGATCGTTCTCGATCTCTATGCTAAAAAAGTTTCAGATGTCGTCTGGCAACTCGATCGACAAAAGCTATTTACCGCCATTGAAGCCGGATACCCGCTAGCAGAATTTAAAGAAGTTTTAGAGACAAGAAGTATCGAACCGCTACCCGAAACCGTACAGCGATTTCTGACGGATGTTACAGAACGAGCGAATAGTTTGCAAGATATAGGAACTGTCAAGTTAATCGAATGCACAAACGCCCATTTAGCAGTGTTGATTGCCAATGATTCCCGTACCAAAAAATTCTGTCAGCTAGCGGGCGATCGCACTTTGACGGTTCCATTGTCCCAGGAAACTAAGTTTCGCAACGCCCTGCGGCAAGTCGGCTACGTCTTACCCCAGCGGGATAAATAGTACACCTGATACTATTAGTGTCAAAAATCACCCAAAAACCTTTTTATTGTTCGTTTATAGCTGAGTCCAGATCCCCCTAAATCACCCTTAAAAAGGGGGACTTTGAGTATTTGTAGGGTGCATCGCTGGCGATAAATCCTAAAAAAAGATCGACAATCTCAATCGCGACGCACCTTATAACATGGACTGGAGCAAATCAACCAAACTTTTCTGTTCTAACAAACTTATTCCCTCTTCCGTCTTCCTTCTTCCGTCTTCCTTCTTCCGTCTTCCGTCTTCCTTCTTCCTTCTTCCGTCTTCCTTCTTCCGTCTTCCGTCTTCCGTCTTCCGTCTTCCGTCTTCCGTCTTCCTTCTTCCGTCTTCCTTCTTCCTTCTTCCTATGACTTACGTTCCCGAAAATGCTTTAATCGTACAAAGCGATCGATCGATCTTACTAGAAGTTCACGCTCCCACAGCACAACAGGCACGAGAAGCGATCGCCCCCTTTGCCGAATTAATCAAAAGTCCCGAACACATCCACACCTATCGCATCACGCCCCTCAGCGTGTGGAATGCGCGGGCGGCGGGAATGTTAGTTGAATTGATGATCGCAGCTTTGCGAAAGTATGCTAAATATGACATTCCTGAGTCGGTAGCGCAGGAAATCGAACTGCTTGGTACGCGCTACGGATTGACGGTAATTGAAAGGATTGATGCGGAAAATCCCGATTTACAACTGCGGATTGCCGATCGCCCGCTGACGGAGTTGCTAGTGCGGGACGAGCGCGTAAAACCGCTGTTAGGTAAGCGGATTTCGGATCTTTGCTTTCAAGTCGATGCGGGGAATCGCGGTGTACTCAAACAAGCTTTGCTAGCCGTGGGTTATCCGGCGGAAGATTTGGCTGGATATGTCGAGGGTGCCGAGTTAGCAATTGCATTGCGCGATCGCACTTTAGGAAGCGATTTACCCTTTAATTTGCGTGCCTATCAAAAAGAAGCAGTAGAAGCATTCTATCAGAGCGGAGAGGTAAAAGGTGGCAGCGGTACGATCGTCCTACCGTGCGGCGCTGGTAAGACGATTGTGGGGATGATTGCGATGAGTTTGGTGCAGCAAAAAACATTGATTCTCACCAGCAGTTTGACTTCGGTACACCAGTGGCGCAGGGAAATATTAGACAAGACGAGTTTAACTGAAGATGCGATCGCCGAGTACAGCAGCAACAGCAAAAAAACGGCTTCTGTAACTCTCTCGACTTACCAAATGCTCAGTTATCGATCGAATAAAGATGATGAATTCCCGCATTTCGAGTTGTTTAACGCCCAATCGTGGGGACTGATTATTTATGATGAAGTCCATCTATTACCTGCACCGATATTTCGGATCACTGCTGAATTACAAGCACGACGCAGGTTAGGTTTAACTGCGACATTGATTCGCGAAGATGGGAAAGAAGGCGATGTCTTCACGTTGATTGGGCCCAAGCGCTATGACGTACCTTGGCGCGAATTGGAAGGACAGGGATTTATTGCCACTGCGAATTGTACGGAAATCCGCGTCGCCCAAAATGAGGCGGAAAAAATGGAATATGCCCTAGCGCCCCGCCGCAGCCAGTTTCGGATTGCTGCGGAAAATCCGGGTAAGTTGGATGTGGTACAAAGTTTGTTGCAAAAGGAGGCGGGACACCGTATTTTAATTATTGGTGAGTATCTCGAACAGTTGGATGCGATCGCCAAAATTACCGAATTGCCTCTGATTACGGGGAAGACAAAACAGGCAGATCGCGATCGGTTATACGAAGCATTCCGTCACAAAGAAATTCCCGGATTAATTCTATCTCGCGTAGGCAATTTTGCCGTCGATTTACCCGATGCCGATGTGTTGATTCAAGTATCGGGAAAGTATGGTTCTCGCCAAGAAGAAGCGCAGCGCCTCGGACGAATTCTCCGCCCCAAACCCGACGGACACAATGCCAGCTTTTATACATTAGTCTCGCTACAAACTTGCGAGGAAGATTTTGCCCGACACCGGCAACTGTTTCTGACTGAACAGGGCTACAACTATCGCATAGAAGTTCAAGGCGATGGTTAGTCAGCGATCGATAAATTCTTGGTAAAACTGCTCATGCAAACCTAAGAAATTATCCATCCCCTCCTTTGTCAGATACCCGCTCTTCTTACCAGTGTGCGGGTTTTTTACGTAGCTATAAATTTCTTTTGAAACATTAGGATTCTCGCTCCACCTAATGTTGAACGCTGCATAGTTTGGGAAAAAGGTCATTGCTGCATAAGCATCAATGTGGTCATGTATCCACCATGCCAATGCTGTCCAATCTTGAGTGCGTTCATAGTAAGGGATGAATGATGTAACAACAATACATACTGTTGCTCCCATATACCCCTCTGAATCTTTTACGTCCCAGATATGTTCTGCATAGTTGGCCTCATTACTGGCACAGTTGTACTGATTTTTATTCTCTGCTCCTTTGGCGTTCACCGCACAAGAACGATAGGCTGAGCGGATACTAATCCGACCAAGCGCATCTTGAATTGGTTCAAGCACCCTCTCACACAAATTCTTTCCTGCTGCGATCGCCAAGTCAGGATCGCTAGGGATGTTAGGGATACCTTCAATTTGAGAGATTTCTGAATAAAGAAACTCGCGCATGAAAAAACTCTTAGAGAGTTGAACCCGTCCTAGCTCTTCCAAAGCTTTAACAGTTTGTGGCTTTCTCATAGACTGAACTACAGCAATTAGAGGTGAATAGCTTAATGTTAAACACTGGCAGATAATTTAGAAGCATGGTTGCAGCCAAAAGCAACGTTCCGGTTGAGTGGCTAGAAATAACTTTTGCATCACCACCAATATCTTTCGGTAGTCCGATCGAACCGGGTTGTTAGACCGCCGCGATCGCCATTTGACGCTGTTATTGTCCGCGTCCTGGTTTGCAATCTGCAAAACCTAATGCCTCCGTGTCAAGGAAACTAGCGATCGCCATCTCAATGACTGCTTCGATTGGATATTCAATTTCAGCAGCACGAGCAATTAGGGCAGCACGAATTCGCTCAGGAAAACGTCCTAAAATAACTTCGGCATCAGCGAGGGAAAGTTGCTCTTGAAGTTTGGCTTGCATGGCATTTACATCTCAGTTGGAATTTGGACGTTGTAAGGGGGTTCAGTAGCTCTTAGAATGATGGCTTCTAGCTCCAATAGTAACGCAGGGTTCTGCCAGTGAGAAATTGTCTGTACTGCAATCCGTATGTCTTCATCGCTATATTTATCGAGCCATGCCCACAAAAAAGCTTTGTGTCCACCACTGAAGCGACCTCGTAAGCTCTTGGTTTTACCGATGTAGAGCAATCCATCAGTTCTGTGCCTGATTGCATAAATGCCAGGACGCGCAGGAATGCTCTCAAACCCACGGGTCAAGGGTTGACATTGCTCAAAAGGAATCAAAGCAATCGCGTCTAGAATTCTTCGCGCTTGGATTTGTAGGTCAGAATCATTCGTTGGCATGAAGGCAAGAAGGCTAATTGCACAGAAATCATAATCCCACAAATTCTGTTACAACCATCATCAACTAGGGATGGTTTCCTGCACGATCGCACAGAGAAGGCGATCGATCCCGAGCTGATTTGAGCCTTGGCCGTGGCTGTGTTTTTCTAGGATATGGTAAAGGGGCGAGCGAGCGAGTTTTACCTGTCGGTAAAAAATGTAACGTTATTTCCGTAAAAAACCTGGTTTCTGCGTCCAGGAGTATTCATGATGAAATTAAATCTAAAAAGCAACAAGTGCAGAATATTGGGCAACCATCCGAATTATACCTCCTAACATCCTGCTACACTATTAATAACCGCATCCTCACCCAGATTTATGCTTCCAACAATCATCGCCGCTATCGCTCCCTACATCTCGGAAGTGCTCTCACCCATCGCCAGAAATATTGGCTACAAACTAGGAGAAGCCTTCGGCAAGAACTCTCAAAAGTACCGAGATATTCTGATTTCCGCTCCCAATAATTCATCGGATTCGACGGAGATAGAGCAAGCAAAACAGCGTTATTCTCAAGAAATGCTGGAATACGCGAAAGCCAAAGATACCAGAGATCGGGAATTGTTAAAGCTAACAGTAGCACAAACAGCACGCCGCCTTGAGTTACAGGAACAGGAACAGCAGGATAGAGTGAAGCTGGCAGCCTTGCAGCGGGATTTGATGCGGGAATTGCAAGCAAAGGATATTCAGGTCAAGCTGGCTGAAATTCAAACAATTTGGGATAAAGATACTTGGTTTTCTAAGTTAAATCGAGAGGAAACGAAGCAGATTTTACTTCAGCAGCAACATCGCCTCTTAATCTTACTATCACCGCCCAAAATTAGCAAGCAATGCCCGGAAACATTCTGTGAAGATTTGCCAATTGAGATGAGAAGTGTGGGAGATTTTCTCAGACAGCATTATCCTCAACAGGATGTCTTACGCCCGGTTAAGTTTTATAGCGACTATTTCACTGAGTCGATTGGTGATATTGATGTGGAACGCTTGCAGCGAATTTTATCTCCGGTTCCGACTACAATTTTATATAGCGATATCAGCGACTATGCCGTAACTTTTCGCGTCGGCTTTTGGGGATTCCTGAATAATCAGGAAGTCTCCCTGTTTTCTACCAAAGTTTTTGACTGGGAAGAGGCAAAAGATGCACTTTTAGCATCTGGGGTAAGTGAGAAAAAAGCCCTCCGCATCATTCGGCAGTTGATTGTAGCGATTCACAAGTTGCTGGCGGGATTTTTAGCGGATTTGTATTATCTCAATATTGACCCTGGCTATGAACCTCAGTTGTTTAATTTAAAGGATGAATTGGCTGAATATGGGTTGGCAGAAGAATGGGTGAAACCTTATTTTGATATTCTTCAGGATATTCAGCGGCGACAGGGAAAACAGTATGAAGAAGAGTTGAAAAAGCTGATTCAGCAAGTAGAGGCTGAACGTCAATCTCAAGAAGCACCCAAAGCTGAAGCCCAACGCAAACAACAAATAGAAGAAAAAATCATTAGAAAAGCTCACTCCTTCAAATGTGTAAAAACTCTTAATGGCGTAGGTATGTCATCTGTTGATTGCGTAGTTATTAGTCCAGATGGCAAGACTTTTGCTAGTAATAGCAGCAAACTTTGGAATCTCCATACAGGAGAGCTAATTCGTACTTTTTCTGGGCATTCAGTCGCGGTTTATTGTGTTGCTATTAACCCTAATGGAACAATTTTAGCTAGTGGAAGTTATGACAGACAAATTAAGCTATGGAATCTGGAAACTGGACAAGAATTTAGAACCATAAAGGGTCACTCAAGTTTAATTCGGTCTCTTGCTTTTAGTCCAGACGGAGAAACTCTTGCTAGTGGCAGTCAAGACCAGACTATCAAACTGTGGAATCTGAAAAATGGGCAGGAAATTCGCACTCTCATAGGGCATTCATCCTCGGTTTGGTCTGTCGCTATCAGCCCGGATGGACAAACTCTTGCTAGTGGCAGTTATGACCATACTATCAAACTGTGGAATCTGAAAAATGGTCAGGCATTTCGCACTCTCATAGGGCATTCAAAGTCGGTTTCTTCTGTTGCAATTAGCTCGGATGGGCAAACTCTTGCTAGTGGCAGTTATGACCATACTATCAAGCTTTGCGACCTGAAAGCTGGCAAGGAAGTTCGCACTCTCAGAGGGCATTCAGACTATGTTAATTCTGTCGCCATTAGCCCGGATGGACAAATTCTTGTTAGTGGTAGTGGAGACAGTACAATCAAACTGTGGAATGTAAAAAATGGACACACAATTTTCACTCTCACAGGGCATTCAGCCCAGGTTAATTCGGTCAGTTTTAGCCCGGATGGAAACACTCTGGTTAGTGGCAGTTCTGATGGGAGTATCAAAATTTGGCGGCGTGATGGGTGAAGTAGGAGGGAAAGATCAAAATTATGGCGCGATTTGCCAATATGGAACTACAAAACTTGACTGCGTGAGAAATCAAACGATAAACGCTTAGGGAAGGTAATTTAAATGTCAGAAACAATTAATTTTGAGCAAGCAGTGTTAGAGAAACTGCGACAGTTGCCAACGGAGAAACAACAAGAAGTGCTCGAATTTGCACAATTACTCGTGCAAAAAGCGGAAGATAAAAAGCAGTTATCCACCGAAAGTTCTGAGTCTAACAGTTCGTCAACAACCGCACCTACTCTCAAGCTATCAATTAGAGAGATTGCTAGTTTGCCAATAGCAGAACGCCATAAAATACTAGCACCATTTATACCTGCTACAGCCGAAGATTTTTTGGCAGATCCTGAATTAACCGAGTTTTGGGCACTCGATGGCGAAGACTGGGAGGATGACAGAATTCAAAAAGTCTCAAAACTATATTCATCCTCAAAAACTTCAGACCAAGCAAGTGAGGTTAATTGACATTTTTTACCCATTTCATCCTCGGCATCTTTCAGCGCCACTTGAAAACATTTATCCCAGATAGACTCAATAAAATCACGATTTAGACTCGGCATTTCTTCTTGACTTTCTTCAATCTCTCGCCGCGCCGAACGAATACTAATAGCCCAGCTAGCCGTTCGTTTTTCAGGTTGAGATTTCCATTTAATAATATGAAGCATTAAACGAATTAACTGGCTTTTTAATGCTCGTTTTTCGGTTCTTCCCATTGCTTCAATTAAAGATTCTAAACCTGCCGTTGCTTCCATAGATTTTCCTTCTTTGAGAAGTGTCTGGACTGTGACAGCCGTTTGATAATGAGAACACACTGCTAACCAGTCCCAATCTTGTTTAGTCAGCATTGCCCTATCCTTGAAATTGCTTATATTCCTAAATTTATCATAGCGATCGCCCCTCAACTCCCCCCTCCCATCCCCGAACAGCCCAACAATACTTAATAAAAACTTTATAAAACTTACCATTTCCGCATAGATTAGAGTTATCCTAGAAAATCCAGCAATCCTGCAAAGCGTCAACCTTCTCGTCACTTATCCAGTGGTTCGATGACTCAAACCCAAAGCACTAAAACCGCCACCCCAACTGCAATTTATTCCTTGACAATTGCTCCCGCCTGTGTATTGCGAGGTCGATCGGCGATCGCACAAGCCGGAGATGCGATCGCCCGTTTCGGAAAGCGGCCGCTAATCGTCGGCGGCAGCAACTCCCTCGCCGCCGCCCAACCCTACCTGCAACCAATCCTCGAACAGCAGCAGTTAAAATCCGCCGAAACAGCATACGGCAAGGATTGCAGCGAAACCAGCCTCGAAACCCTCCGCGAAGCAGCCCAAACCCATCAAGCCGACTTCATCATCGGTGTCGGCGGCGGCAAAGCCTTAGACGCAGCCAAACTCGTCGCCCATCAGTGCAAAATCCCGATCGTCACCATACCCACATCAGCAGCCACCTGTGCCGCTTGGACAGCCCTTTCTAACATTTATTCAGAACAAGGTGCATTCCAATACGATGTCACATTAGCCAGATGTCCCGATTTATTAATACTCGACTACGGCTTGATTCAAACCGCACCACAGCGGACATTAGTAGCAGGAATTGGAGATGCGATCGCCAAATGGTACGAAGCATCAGTCAGCAGCGGACACTCCGAACAAACCCTGATAATTTCCGCCGTTCAACAAGCTAGAATACTGCGCGATATATTATTCCAAAAATCAGCCGCTGCCCTCAAAGAACCCGGTAGCGAAACCTGGCAAGAAGTCACAGATGCCGCCGTATTGCTAGCAGGAGTAATCGGCGGAATTGGTGGTGCTCAATGTCGCACCGTCGCCGCCCACGCCGTCCACAACGGCCTAACTCATCTATTAGCAAGTCACGGCACATTGCACGGCGAAAAAGTCGCCTACGGCATTTTAGTACAACTGCGACTAGAAGAAATGCTGCAAAACAATCAACTCGCCGCTAGCGCCAGACAGCAACTGCTAAAATTCTATGCCGAGATTGGATTGCCACAAACTTTAGAAAACCTCGGACTCGGAGACATTACCCTCACAGAATTGCAGCGCGCCGCCGACATAGCCTGCAATCCTAATTCCGACATCCACCGACTGCCTTTTAAAGTTGTTCCCCAACAATTAATGGCAGCGATGGTTTCTACCACCGCACCTGTGGGAGAATTAAAGATTAAGAATTAAAACAGTTTGTAGTAAGGACTAAAGTCCTGAAAAGGCTGTGCTAGCAAGGACGAAAGTCCTTACTACAAACCAGGAAAACTGACAACTGACAAAAAATAAATGACCTTGGATTGGATTACCCCTGCTGACAGGTTGCAAAAACTACCGCCCTACGTATTTGCCCGTCTCGACGAACTCAAAGCCCGCGCCCGCGAACAAGGACTCGATTTAATAGACTTAGGAATGGGAAACCCCGACGGTGCCACTCCTAAACCAGTAGTAGAAGCCGCTGTCGCAGCCATCCAAAATTCTGCCAATCACGGCTATCCACCTTTTGAAGGAACTGCCAGTTTCCGCCGTACTATTACTAAATGGTACAGCCGTCGCTACAACGTTGAACTCGATCCAGAAAGCGAAGCATTGCCTTTGTTGGGTTCTAAAGAAGGTTTAGCACATTTTGCGATCGCCTATATCAATCCAGGGGACTTAATATTAGTACCAAGTCCTGCTTATCCCGTATTATTTCGCGGCCCAATAATCGCCGGCGCAAAAGTTCACAACATCATCCTCAAACCAGAAAATGACTGGGTAATTGACTTAGCCGACATTCCCGACAGCGTAGCCGAACAAGCTAAAATCCTCTATTTCAATTATCCCAGTAATCCGACTGGAGCGACTGCACCCCGCGAATTTTACAAAGATATTGTTGCTTTCGCACACAAACATCAAATCTTGCTGGTTCACGACTTGTGTTATGCGGAATTAGCCTTTGACGGCTATCAACCGACAAGTTTATTAGAAATTCCCGGCGGTAAAGAAATCGGTGTCGAATTTCACACGATGTCCAAAACCTACAATATGGCCGGCTGGCGCGTCGGTTTTGTAGTAGGAAATAGCAAAATTATTCAAGGTTTGCGGACATTAAAAACTAACCTAGATTACGGTATATTTTCCGCATTGCAAACAGCAGCAGAAACAGCACTGCAATTGCCCGACAGTTACTTGCACGAAGTGCAGAATCGTTACAGGACTCGCCGGGATTTCATGGTTGAAGGATTGGCAGAATTAGGGTGGAATATTCCTAAACCTCTGGCTGCCATGTATCTTTGGGTTCCCTGCACTCCGGGCATGAGTTCGACTGATTTTGCCCTCAATGTTTTGCAGCAAACGGGTGTTGTGGTGACTCCTGGTAATGCTTTTGGGCCGGGCGGCGAAGGATATGTGAGAATTAGTTTAATTGCAGATTGCGATCGCTTGGGAGAAGCCCTGCGGCGTTTGAAACAAGCAAATATTCGATATCAATAGTCAATAGTCATGAGTCAGTAGTCATGAGTCAGTTGTTAGTTGTTATTGGTTATTTGTGGGTTGTTAGTTGTTATTGGTTATTTGTGGGTTGTTAGTTGTTATTGGTTATTTGTTATTTGTTGGCGATCGTAACCAATTATTAACACCAAGGACTACTGACTAATGACTACTGACTAATGACCACTGACCACTGACTATAACGTTTTAATTTGCTCAATCACCCAATCAAAAGTTTGTATAACTTGCTTGAGGGCAGATTCGTCTTGCAAAGTAAACAAAGCCAGACTCGGCGACCTTCTCTCGCCCGGTTCTGTAGGTAGCGACAGACCGATCACACTCAGCTTACTTCTCAATTCCAGCCAATTGTGTTCAGCATTAAAGGGCGGCTGGGAACCGTAATTATCAGCAGAAATCTCCATTCTGCCAGCAATATCTACAGTGAATAACTGATAGGGTTTTCTTCCCTTTTGAGGTAATTGAGCCGCGAAACCGCCGTAGGCGTCCCCCGTTCCCCACTGGATTTGAACTTCGGGTTCTTGACTTTTTGCCCAAAGGTAAATTGCTCTTGCCATTTGCGCCTCGTCCGCGCCCCGTCTAGCTTTGATTTCCGCAAAAAATGAAGATTCATCCCAGCGCCTTCTTTCGCGCGTTGCGCTGGATTTTTTCTGCTGTGCTTCCGCTGTCTGACCGATCACTCTGGGAACGAGCGTTTTCAAACCATCTTCACTTACATACTGCTTAATTTCCAGGGCCAAAACTTCAACGGGGTCCATTTGTTCGTTGAGAAATTCGACAACTCGGCGCATTTCAGCGGAAATCTCGTCAGCTACAAACACTAAGCGAACTTTACCCGCTTGCAAATTAGTTTTAACCTTTTGCCAAAATCTGTCTTCATTAGCATCCGCACCGAGAAACTCTTCAAAAATCTGTTCGGGATCGCGACCCCGATCGCGACAATTAGCTTCAAACAGAGAAATAATTGAATCGACCGGCCAGTAAACCAACGCATTAGCAGCATAGTCGATCGACTGACCCAAAACTTTTTGCCGCAGTTCGGCATTAGGAGTTCGCCGGACATCGACCAAAGTAGGAACGGCATTTTGGTCGAGAAACAAATGATCCAGCGACCACTGCACCGCTGTTTCCTCATCGCTGGGTGCAGCTTCCCGCGAAATTAACAGCCACCTCCGCGCCGTCGCCCGATCGATTTGATCTCCCGCGATCAAATTAGGATAAGTTACTAGCAAATCTTGTAACTGGTCTTCCGAGTCGTAGGGCTGTTCCATCATTTCTACCAGCCTGTCGTCGTCCTGAATCAGATAAATACCTCCAGCCATGCAAGCCCACCTACTTAATTTTAGATTTTAGATTTTAGATCTTAGATTTTAGATTTTAGGCTTAGTTATTAGTCTTCAGTCTTCAGTCCGCAGCCAATAATTTGTGAAGGCAGAAGGCATTGGTCAGAATTCAATAAAAATTTTGAAGTCAATAATTTTTATTGTTTGTTAATTCAACAAAAAATCCCTTCTGACTAATGACTGATGACTAATAACTAATGACTAATGACTAATCACTCATAGAACCAGTAAATACTCGCTGTGCCGGCCCGGTCATGTAAATCCGCCCAGAAACTTCTGCCCATTCGATTTCCAAAACGCCGCCGGGGAGCTCAACCGCAGTTGCCCGATCGCACTTCCCTACCAACACTCCAGCTACCACAGCAGCACAAGCACCAGTCCCACAAGCTAGAGTAACACCCGCACCTCTTTCCCACACCCGCATTTTTACGTAGTCCGAACGGATCACTTGAATAAATTCCGTATTGGTACGCTGCGGGAAGGCTTGGTTGTTCTCGAATTGAGGCCCGACACTTTCTAAAGCAACAGCCGAAACATCCTCTACAAAAGTAATGCAGTGAGGATTGCCCATGCTGACGCAGGTAACAGACCAAGATTTATCAGCAACTTTGATCGGCACATCAATAGCTTTGGCATCCGCTGCAGCCAAAGTTGTCGGAATTTCCGCAGCCAGCAGCCGGGGAACCCCCATATCCACCTTCACCTGACCGTCCGATCGCAATTCCGGGCTAATCACACCAGCCAGAGTGTGGATGCGGTACTGAGTTTTCGCCTCTGACCCTTCCAAATCGGCGATAAACTTAGCCAAACAGCGAATTCCGTTGCCACACATTTCCGGTTCCGAACCATCGGAGTTAAAAATCCGCATCGTATAGTCAGTGTCGTTTTGACCCGGAAGAGCAAATATCACACCGTCTGCGCCAATCCCGAAATGTCGATCGCACAAATCCACAGCTTGTTCTGGCGTGATCACCGGTTCTGACGACTGGCGGTTGTCAATCAGAATAAAATCATTTCCCAGTCCGTGATACTTCGCAAACTCGATCGGCATAAAAACAAACCTTTTTTGGTTAAAACTGATAGATAATTTGCTGACCAAATTACCCATTTCCCAGTATTATAAAACTTTATGCAATTTATAGTCCTTTATAGTGAAATATAAACAAATATAATATTTGTAACTCCACAGGGATATCTAATTAATGCTGATGTCAATGGCTCAATGAATATCCCTCGAAAAGTAGCCGCCAAGGGGTTTGTCTCTCATCCGGTAGAGGCGCTTGTAATTGCGCCAGTATGGGTTAAATGGTATAAACCGAAGAATATGGTTTAAGGTAATATTTGACTATATTTTTCTGAACTATGTCTGAATTTGAAACCGGATTGCCCAGCGTTCGCTTAATACAAAGCTACATCAAAGACAAACAACAGGTGGAAATCAAACTCCTGACCGGCGACTTACTAGCGGGTAGAATTTTTTGGCAGGATCATAGCTGCATTTGCCTCGTCGATCCCTCAGAAACACAAATTCTGATCTCGCGGCCAGCAATTGCTTATCTCAAACCCAACGGCTGAGGAGACGGGGAGAGTGGGAGAGGGGGAGAGGGGGGGGAGAGAGGGGGGAGGGGAAAAATCTTCCCTCTTCCCTTTCTTCCCTCTTCCCTTTCTTCCTTCTTCCCTCTTCCCTCTTCCCTTTCTTCCTTCTTCCCTCTTCCCTCTTCCCTTTCTTCCTTCTTCCTTCTTCCTTCTTCCTTCTTCCCTCCCTAATCGCTAAACAGCTTTTCACTGACTTGGGCCTTGACCAAAGGCAGTTTTAAAGCAGGTTGCGGCACAGGCGGTGAGGCCGTCCGCTGCATCAAGCCGAGCTCGTAGAAGCCACCACACAGCAGCAAACGATCGCCTTCTTGCAAATTACTACTTCCGTCGGGCCAGCGAGTAAATTTCCCTTCCCGGCGGATCGCCCGCACCTGCACCCCGTATTGGGTCAGCACATCTACCTCTGACAGTTTTTTGCCCGCCCAAGGGCTGTTTGCTGGCAGTCTCAGCCACTGGCAAGAACTGTCGCCCTGCGGCACTGCAACTTCGCCCTTCGCCAGCAACTCAAAACTGATGAGTTCTTCCGGTTCTCCCACTACAAAAAGTCGATCGCCCGACTGCAAAGCTGTCTTCCCGTTAGGATAATCAATTTCCTCGCCATTCTCGCGGACGATCGCCATTACGCTGACCCCTGTCAACTGTCGCAAGTTAGTTTCTTCCAGAGTCATGCTGGCGATGGGAGAACCTGACGGCAAGTTGTACCACTCGCTGTTCATATCTCGAACCGCCACTTTCAAATCCCGCGAAACCGCCAAAGGTTCGCGCGGTGGCCGCAATTCCAGATAGCGGCTGCTGCGAATTTGCTGAACTTCCCGCGCGATCGCCATTGCCGAGATCCCAATACTAGCCAACAAGTGGGAAGACAGTTCTAAACTGGCCTCAAACTCCGGCTGCACTACTTCCCAGGCCCCCAGTTGGTAAAGCAGTTCAATGTCTTTATCTTGGTTGGCCCGCACCACAATATCCAAATCCGGGACTAATTCTAAAGCCCGCTTCAGACACAAGCGAGTGCTCATGGGATCGGGAAGGGCGATCGCCATTGCTTTTGCCCGTTCCACCCGGGCGGCTTCCAATACGTGCAAGCTGGCAGCATTCCCGTAAATGTAAGGAATTCCTTGGACTCTGCACTCTTGAATTCTACTTTCTGACTCGTCGATCACCACAACAGAACAGTTGCGGCTTTGCAGCATTTTGACTAAAATTCTGCCGACTCGCCCGTAGCCACAAACCACAACATAATTTTGTTCTGGCAAACTTTCAGCTATTGCCACAGGTTGAGATGTTTCGTCAAAATAGCGCTGTAAAGGCCCGAAATTTTCCGCCCATTTCAATAACTGGGGCACGCTTCTCAACACAAACGGAGTTAGCACGAGGGTGACTGCTGTCGTGCCTAAAATTAACAGGTAAACATTCCGCGAAACCAGCCCCATAGCTTGGCCGGCACTAGCGAGTACAAAGGAGAATTCTCCTATTTGAGCTAAGCCCAAACCTGCGATTAATGCTGTTTTTAACGGATAGCCAAATAGTCGGACGATCGGCGTTATAATCAAGAATTTGCCGACAAATACTATAAATACCAGTCCCAGAATTACTTCTAGATGGTTCCACAGAAACATCGGGTCTATTAACATTCCGATGGTGACAAAAAATAAGGATGCAAAAATATCTCGCAAAGGCTCGACATAAGTTAGAGTTTGGTCGGCATATTCCACCTCCGAAATCATTAAACCCGCCACAAATGCGCCCATCTCGATCGAAAAACCCAAATATTCTGTCAGCAGCGCAATCCCTAAAGCCAAAACCACAACTCCCAGCAAAAACAGTTCTCGACTTTCTGTTTTCGCTAGGTATCGCAGCAACTGCGGTACCATCCAAATGCCCGCTACTACAGCACCGGCAGCAAATAACCCGATCCGCAGCAGGGCCCACGCTACCGTCATGCCGATCTCTTCTGCTGGCTGATTGAGTGCCGGCAAAACTGCTAACATTAGCCCCAAAGCCAAATCTTGAACTACTAATATTCCCAGCATGACTTGGCCGTGGGAAGTACCGGATTCATTGCGTTCCATCAAGCATTTCAGGACGACTGCAGTCGAGGAAAGCGACAGAATCGCTCCTAAAAACACGCCTTGAGCGGGCGATTCTACCCACCCTACAGCCAAGGAAATTGCAGTAGTAATGGCGATCGTCAGCACAATTTGCAAGCCCCCTCCGCCCAAACTAATGGCTTTTACTTTCTGGAGTTCGGCGAAAGAAAATTCTACTCCCAAGGCAAATAACAGAAAAGCAACCCCGAATTCAGCCAGGGTGTCTACCTGAATTAATTCTTTAATCAGCCCCAAACCTGCCGGCCCAACTACGATCCCTCCCAGGAGATACCCGAGAATTACCGGCTGTCGCAAAAGCGATGCAAAGAGTCCTCCTGCTGCGGCAGCAGCGAGAACTAGAACTAAGTCAACGATCAGTCGGAAGTCTTCTTGCACAAGTTTATGAAAAAAGTATAAAGTTATATTATAGTGTCTGATGTGTTGACTATGTTTGGGGCGTTGACTATAGTTGAGGAACAAGCACAACGGCTACCCTTGACCCAGGTATTTTTTCATGGCACAGAGTTCAACTCCTCACAAAAAGCTTAACCTCTTGCAAGTTTATCGAGGGATTGCGGCTGTATTGGTGGTCATGGTTCACCTCAGCCAGATGAGTGCGAAGAGATTAGATCAAGTTGCTTTTTTTAATTTATTTCAGGCAGGGTGGAGCGGTGTTGATTACTTTTTTGTATTGAGCGGTTTCATCATGGTGTACGTTCACCGATCGGCGATCGGTAAAAAAGACCAGTTAAAATCGTTTTTAGTCAAGCGCGCCGTGCGAATTTATCCGATATACTGGATAATTACTCTGACTGTTTGGTGTTTATTTCTAGTTATTCCAGCTTTTGCTAACAATCAAGATTTAAGTTTGGGACAGGTAATTGAGTCGCTGCTCTTGATTCCTCAAAAGGACCCTCACTATAAGGACAAGTTCATTCTGGAGGTAGGTTGGACTTTAATTTACGAAATATATTTTTATTTATTGTTCAGCATAGCTATCTGGCTGAAACCTAAACATTCTGTGCCTATTCTTTCGGCTTGGCTATTAGTAACGCTTTTACATTATCGTAAAATTGTAAGATTCCCCGACGATTTTTTTTTGCTGGTAACAGTATTTGGAGAGATGAATCTAGAATTTGTTTTGGGCTGCTTGGCTGCGTATATTGTGATTAAATATAACAATAAGATCGGTAAGTATAGGTGGATATTGTTTGGGATAGCAAATTTAGGATATGTTATTTTAGAAATCCTCACGGCATCGGGAAAGATTGGGTTAGGGCGCGTCACTACTTTTGGAGTGCTAGCAGCTCTGTTAATCATTGCTGCCACCTCCATAGACCTCAAGGATTCCCCGAAAATTCCTGCTTTTTTAATTTTCTTGGGTGACGCCTCATACTCGATATTTTTGACCCACATGCCGGTGATTTCAGCAAGTACAAAAATTCTGCAAAATGCGAATTTAGGAAACTATTTCGACGGTTTCTTTGCTCCGGCTCTACTGGCAGTGTTCGCCGTAGTTTTCGGTTGCATATTCTACTCTTTGATAGAAAAACCATTGACAGTTTTTCTGCGGAAAAATATTGTTGAAAAAATGTTTCGTCCCAAAGCAGAAGGCAGAATCTAAAAAAGCCAAAGGTTTGACTGCATTAGAAGCTAAAAATCCCGATACTGTCTGCTGTGAAATTAATCTCCTTCCGTAATGGCTATCGTCAGCACAATTTGCAAGCCTCCCCGCCCAAACTAATAGCTTTTACTTTCTGGAGTTCGGCGAAAGAAAATTCCACTCCCAAGACAAATAACAGAAAAGCAACCCCGAATTCAGCCAGGGTGTCTACCTGAATTAATTCTTTAATCAGCCCCAAACCTGCCGGCCCAACTACGATCCCTCCCAGGAGATACCCGAGAATTACCGGCTGTCGCAAAAGCGATGCAAAAAGCTCTCCTGCTGCGGCAGCAGCGAGAACTAGAACTAAGTCAACGATCATCAGTCGGAAGTCTTCTTGCACAAGTTTATGAAAAAAGTATAAAGTTATATTATAGTGTCTGATGTGTTGACTATGTTTGGGGCGTTGACTATAGTTGGAGAACAAGCACAACGGCTACCCTTGACCCAGGTATTTTCTCATGGCACAGAGTTCAACTCCTCACAAAAAGCTTAACCTATTGCAAGTTTATCGAGGGATTGCGGCTGTTTTAGTGGTAATGTTTCACCTCAACGATATGAGCGCCGAGAGATTAAATCAAGTTACTTTTTTTAATTTATTTCAGGCAGGGTGGAGCGGTGTTGATTACTTTTTTGTATTGAGCGGTTTCATCATGGTGTATGTTCACCGATCGGCGATCGGTAAAAAAGACCAGTTAAAGTCTTTTTTAGTCAAACGTGGCGTGCGAATTTACCCCATCTACTGGATAATTACTCTAACAGTTTTGTGTTTCTTTCTAGTAATTCCCGGTTTTGCTAACAATAAAGATTTAAGTTTGGGACAGGTAATTATTTCCCTGCTCTTGATTCCTCAAAAGGACAAGCCCATTCTGGATGTAGGTTGGACTTTAATTTACGAATTATATTTTTACTTCCTGTTCAGTATAGCTATCTGGTTGAAACCAAAACATTCTGTACCGATACTTTCGACTTGGCTATTGGTAACTATTTTAAAGTTTTGTAAGCTTATAAACTTCCCCCAATCTTTTTTCTTGCTAAATCAAGTATTTGGCAATATGAATCTAGAATTTGTTTTGGGCTGCTTGGCTGCCTATATAGTTATTAACTATAACAATAAGATCGGTAAGTACAGGTGGATATTGTTTGGAATAGCAAATTTAGGATATGTTATTTTAGGAATGCTCGTCGCATGGGGAAACACAGACTTGGAGCGCGTCACTACTTTTGCAGTGCTAGCAGCTCTGTTAATCATTGCTGCCACTTCGATAGACCTCAAGGATTCCCCGAAAATTCCTGCTTTTTTAATTTTCTTGGGAGATGCCTCATACTCGATATTTTTGACCCACGGACCGGTGATTTCAGCAAGTACAAAAATTCTGCAAAAGGCGAATTTAGGAAAATATTTCGACGGTTTCTTTGCTCCGGCTCTACTGGCAGTGTTCACCGTAGTTTTCGGTTGCATATTCTACTCTTTGATAGAAAAACCATTGACAGTTTTTCTGCGGAAAAATATTGTTGAAAAAATGTTTCGTCCCAAAGCAGAAGGCGGAATTTAAAAAATCCGAAGGTTTGCCGCCATTAGAAGCTAAGAATCCCGATACTGTCTGCTGTAAAATTAATCTCCTTCTAACGGGTTATTGTTACTTTCGGACTCGCAAGCCTAAACTGTGATTTTATTCCTCAAAAACGCACTCAGTCGAGATATCTGAGCTGTATAGTGACAAGCTCTCGGATGCCCCAGATTATGGGCATTGTGGAAAGCCATCTCTATGCAACCGCGCTCAAGTCAAACTGACGAGGATTAGGTGAAAGCTGCAGTAGCACCTGTAAAGACTGCGCTAGAAGCGATCGAGTCCCTAACTGTAGGACACCCGTATTAGCTCGGTCACGAACTGACCAAGAAAAATGGGATACAAGCCCCGTCCTTCTAGGACGGCTTTTCTTGATTTCTAATATACTCCTTCAAAACTTCTAAAGGCGCACCCCCAGCAGAAACAGCAAAATAACTAGGACTCCACAATGCTTCTTTGTGGGGTTTTTTGTGTCCAGCTTGTCCGTAACGACGACTGGATACGCCTTTCAATGCGTTAACGATTTGAGATATCGACAATTTGGGCGGATATTCGATCAGCGCATGAACGTGATCCTCTTCGCCATTGAACTCTAGCACTTGAAAGTTCATTTTTTGAGCTACATCTCGAAACGACTTTTCAACCAAGGAAAGACTTTCGCTCGTGAATACAGACCGACGATATTTCGTTATACAGACCAAGTGTACTTTAAGTTCTGTAACAGAATTTCGTTCTCGACGGTAAAACGTTGTCATTGTTTACTAACCAATATATAATCAAACTTACAGACCAACATTCAATATAACCATGAAGGCGAGATTTAAGTACAGATTTTATCCGACAACAGAACAAAAGCAGAGCTTGGCTCGGCTGTTTGGCTGTGTCAGAAAAGTCTGGAACGACAGTCTAGCTCTCTGCAAGCAGTCTGAAAAAAAGCCAAGTTCAGCCGATGTGCAAAAAATCGTAATAACTCAAGCGAAAAAGACAGAAGAAAGAGTCTGGCTGAGCGAAGTTTCTAATATTCCTCTACAGCAATCTGTAGCGGATTTAGAAACAGCTTTCAAGAACTTTTTCGATTCCTGTAAAGGAAAACGGAAAGGTCGCAAGGTTGGTTATCCTAAGTTCAAAAAAAGAACAAACAGCCAGTCTGCCAGATTTCGGATTGGAGGCTTTTCTTTTAAAAATGGCGGTGTCTATTTAGCCAAAATTGGTATTGTCCAGCCAATATGGTCAAGAGAACTCCCGTCCAAACCTAGCTCGGTCACAGTAATCAAAGATTGTGCAAATCGTTATTTCCTAAGCTTTGTTGTAGAAGTTCAACCCGTCCATTCTGATGCCAAAAACCCAAGTATCGGAATCGATTTGGGAATAAAAACTTTTGCAGTGATGAGCAATGGTGAAAAAGCTGAAAGTCCTAACTATAAAAAGTTAGACCGGAAAATCCGCAAACTCCAACGCAAATTAGCTCGTCAACCAAAAGACTCCAAAAGGAGAAATGTAACTCAAATCAAAATTGCTAGGTTCCATAACCGCATTGCTGATACCCGCAAAGATTTTATACATAAATTATCGACCAAAGTAGTCAACGAAAACCAAGTGATTGTTTGGGAAGATTTAAATATATCAGGAATGGTGAAAAACCGGAAACTTTCACGGGCAATTAGCCAACAAGGGTGGAGGGAGTTTAGAACTCTCTGTGAGGCTAAGTCTGAAAAGTTTGGTAGAGAGTTTCAAGTGATTAGTAGGTGGGAACCTACTAGCCAAGTTTGTGCGGATTGTGGTTTTAAATGGGGCAAGATTGATTTGTCTATTCGTTCAGTGCTTTGTGTTAGTTGTGGTGCTGAGCAAGATAGAGATCAAAACGCATCCAAAAATATCGAAAAAGTCGGGATGGGGAATCGCCACGACTCAAAACGGGCGCAGAGGGATTGTCAGACTAGCAACGGTTAGCAGAACCCTATGAAGCGTCAAGAATCACCGCTCCTTCAGGACGGTGAGTATTTCAACATTGCCAATTTCTACCTCATTCCGGTCTTCACGTACCTATCGCAGACCCCAGAGTACGAAGCAACGATCGCCCGAACTTCAAAGCTGCGGACTTGGTGGAATGAGGTCAGTCAACTTCCCAGCGTCAAGAAAGTCTGTACTTGACATCTGTGCATTTATATAACTCACGGGTTTACAACTATGTCGCATTTATTTGAGCCATTCGATCAACGCGGTGTTACATTCCGAAATCGCATTGCAGTTTCTCCCATGTGTCAATATTCAAGCGTTGATGGATTCGCCAATGATTGGCATTTGGTTCATCTCGTCAGTCGAGCCGTAGGAGGGGCAGGGCTGGTGATGACTGAAGCAGCGGCTGTCGAGCCTGAAGGACGAATTACGCCGCAAGATTTGGGAATGTGGCAAGATCCTCACATTGAAATGTGGGCGCGAATCGTTGAGTTGATTCACCGCAATGGTGCGGTTGCGGGGATTCAACTTGCTCATGCAGGTCGAAAAGCCAGTACAGCAGCTCCGTGGGATGGCGGCGACGTGCTTTCGGAATCCCAAGGAGGATGGACTTCGATCGCCCCTAGCGCCATTCCATTTACTCCCGATAGCCCCGCCCCGATCGCTCTGAGTATCGAAGACATTGAAAAGCAGACGACACTCTTTGTCAGCGCAGCTCAACGCGCCCTCGAAGCCGGATTTGACGTAATAGAAATTCATGCTGCTCACGGCTACCTACTGCATGAATTTATGTCTCCCTTGAGCAATCAACGCACAGATGACTATGGTGGCAGTTTTGAGCATCGCATCCGGTTTTTATGTGAAGTCGTACAAGCGGTGCGAAATGTTTTGCCCGATAGAACACCGCTTTGGGTTCGCATCTCTGCAACCGATTGGGTTCCAAATGGTTGGGACATTGAACAAAGTATTGCACTCAGCGATAAATTAAAGTCACTGGGGGTTGATTTAATCGATTGTTCATCAGGCGCAATTGTACCGGGTGAAAAGATTCCGACGGGTGCAGGTTATCAAACTATTTTTGCCGATCGCATTCGACGCTCCGCCAACATCGCCACCGGAGCCGTTGGTATGATTACTGCACCCGCGCAGGCTGACCACATCATCCGTACAGGTCAAGCAGATATGGTATTACTTGCCAGAGAACTGCTGCGCGATCCTTATTGGCCGATGCGGGCTGCGAAGCAACTACGTCAATCCGTGCCTGCTCCTATTCAATACGATCGGGCTTGGTAATTAAGCGGATTTGCGATCGATTTTAGGTGAGCCGATTTAATCAATTAACAGGAGTGAATATGTCTGAAATTCAAAACAAGGTTGTCATCATTACTGGAGCAAGTAGCGGTTTAGGTGAAGCCACCGCTCATCGTTTAGCCGCCAGCGGTACCAAACTGATGTTTGCTGCTCACCCTGAAGATAGAGTCGATCTACTCAACTGAATTTAACCTAACGGCTGAACTGGAGACCGAATGGCTGGTGAAATGCACTAAATTCGAGGTTGCACAGGTAAGGCCTTGCTGCTGATTCATGGTTTGGCCCGAAGCTGGCGATCAGGGCATCCCATCCTCAACGATCTCGCGACTAAAGGCGATCGGCTTGATTACGAATAATTCAGCAAGGTGCGTCGGTGGGTTCGATCGCACATCGCCTCGCGAGCAGTTGGCACTCCCAATTCGTTTCTCTGAGTGCATCGTGGTGTTGATCGCATCTTCCCCCGTCCAACCCAACAATCTAATCAATCTAGAAACCATAATATCGGATAATTGTAAAGCAATTAACCAAGCTAACAGCATGAGTATTGACCAATTAAACACAGACTACGGCATTGCCGGGAACCTCACCTTCGCCACGGGAAACGGTGGTTTCCCGATGATTCACATCGACAACGGTCAAGCCAAAGCCTTAATTTCTGTGTATTCCGGTCAAGTGCTCTCCTTTCAACCCGCCACCGAAACCACAGACTTGATGTTCGTCAGCGACAAAGCCTACTATGCAGAAGGGAAAGCAATCAAAGGCGGTATACCCATCTGTTGGCCCTGGTTTGGCCCCGATCCCGAAGCCTTGGGGCGTCCAAGTCATGGGTTTGTGCGGAATCGCCTCTGGAATGTGCTAGAAACTGCCACAACCCCAGACGGCGCCACCAAAGTCACTCTAGGGCTCAAGGATACCGATGAAACTAGAGCAATTTGGCCCCAAGCCTTTGAACTGGCGATCGAGATTACGATCGGCACCAGCCTCACTGTAGAATTAATCACCCGTAATCTAGGCGACAAAGCATTTCCCCTCACCCAAGCTTTCCACACCTATTTCCAAATCGGCGATATCAACCGCGTGCAGGTCTTAGGCTTAGAAAATAGCCAGTATCTTGATAAAGTTGATGGTGGTGTCGAAAAAACTCAAGTGGGTGCAGTGGTAGTAACAGGTGAAGTCGATCGCATTTATCTTGATGTCACCAATGAATTAGTCATTGACGATAGCGCCCTCAATCGTCGGATTCGCATTAAATCATCGGGTAGTAAATCCGTCGTAGTGTGGAATCCTTGGGTGACAATTTCTGCAAATATGGCCGACCTTGATGATGCAGATTATCAGCGTTTACTCTGCGTAGAAACGACAAATGCAGCTACAGATATTGTGGAAGTTCCCGCTCATGGTGAGTTCCGCTTGCAGGCAATTTACAGCGTTGAACGCGACTAAGGAATTAGAGCTTAATTTTAGCGGTGATAGGGCAAAAATTCTCAGTAAGCGGTTCAACATTTCAAGTGGATATTTTGGGGGTTGATTAAATCCCACCCACAAGACTGGGATTGTTTCTTTAAATACAACTTAAATGCCGATTAGCTGCTTGAATTGAAAAACTCTGTCACCCTAATGACTAATAATACCAAATCCAAAATTTCTCCTCTGTTTATTTCTTAGTCCGCGAAAGACGTTCGGCGAAGCTGAGTCGAACTGTCTAGCCGCAGACCAAAGTTTGTATGATCGGTTTCAAACGCCGACTCCGATCTTTTTACTTACCATCAATTATTATGCAAAACTTCAACTGGACAAAACTTCAAAATGGCTCAGACATTCGCGGTATCGCCCTCGAAGGCGTTCCCAATGAAAAAGTCAACCTAACGCCCGAAATTGCGACAATTTTAGGTAAATCATTTGTCAGTTGGCTGGTGCAAAAAGTCAACAAACCAGCGGCAGAATTAACGATCGCGATCGGGCGTGACAGTCGCCTATCAGGGCCAACCTTAATGCAAGCAGTCATGGAGGGAATCGCCTCAGTTGGTGCAACTGTGTACGACTTTGATATGGCATCAACCCCCGCCATGTTTATGAGTACCATTACCCCTGGTTTTGATTGCGACGGTGCGATTATGCTCACTGCTAGCCATTTGCCATTTAATCGAAATGGCTTAAAGTTTTTCACCGCCAAAGGTGGGTTACAAAAACAGGATATTACAGATATCTTAGCACTAGCTCAAAGCAATAACTTTCAGCCAGCAGCCTCGCCCGGTAAGATTACAAAGCATGATTTTATCTCTGTTTATGCTAACCAATTTGTCACAAAAATCCGGGAAGCAGTCAATCATCCAGATAATTTTGAGAAGCCGCTGACAGGATTAAAAATTGTTGTGGATGCGGGCAATGGTGCTGGCGGTTTTTATGTTGATAAAGTCTTAAAACCTTTAGGTACAGACACTACGGGTAGCCAGTTTTTAGAACCCGATGGTACTTTCCCTAATCATGTGCCAAATCCCGAAGATAAACAGGCAATGCAGTCAATTTGTCAAGCGGTAATTGAACATCAAGCTGATTTTGGGATTATTTTTGATACCGATGTCGATCGCAGTGCTGCCGTCGATCAAGTTGGCAAGGAACTCAATCGCAATCGCTTAATTGCCTTGATTTCTGCGATCGTATTACAAGAACACCCAGGCTCTACCATTGTTACTGATTCTATCACCTCCGATGGCTTGACACAATTCATCGAACAAGATTTAAAAGGGATTCACCATCGCTTTAAACGAGGCTACAAAAATGTGATTGACGAGTCGATTCGCCTCAATGAAGCCGGACAGGAATCATGGCTGGCGATTGAAACCTCTGGACATGGAGCTTTGAAAGAAAATTATTTTCTGGATGATGGCGCTTATTTGGTCAGCAAATTATTGATTGAATTGGCTAAGTCAAAGCTAGCAAATCAATCTTTGCCAGATTTAATTGCGAATTTAAAAGAGCCTGAAGAAAGTGCCGAGTTTCGGATTAAACTTGGTGTAGATGATTTCAAGGCTCACGGCGATCGGGTTATTGAGCAACTGCAACAATTTGTCTCAATGCAAGCAGACTGGAAAATAGTTCCCAATAACTACGAAGGTCTGCGAATTTCCTGCACATCAGCTAGCGAATCCGGCTGGTTTCTGTTACGCTTATCACTCCATGATCCGGTGATGCCTTTGAATGTTGAGTCTAATGTTAAGGGTGGTGTCGCTCGCATAGTGGCTCGGCTTTTAGCTTTTTTCCAAACAACAGAATCCCTTGATTTGTCGGCACTATCGAGCTAAGTTTTACTGATGCCAGACTGTTAGTAAACCAAACCCAAGGAGGAATTTAATCATGTGGCTTTTAATCATAAAATGTTCTGCTGAAAGCTGGGAGAGCCATTCCAAAGCTTTCAAAACGATCGCTGATAAATATCCGGCTACGCCTCTTTCTTCCAAAAAGATGAAAGGCGATGGTCAACGGATTATGGAATATCAGCTTGAGAATGTCAATGATGTAGAGGAATTTATGGAAGAATGCTTAACTTTAGATGGTTTCACCGCTACCTTTGAATCCCTATAATTCTAGGTGATCAGATTATAGCAAGTCTCAATTTTTATCTCATACCATTTTAAAGGTGAGATTTTAAAATTGGGAATCAATACTATTTTGCCAAAAACAGGCTAAAATAACTAGAGAGTTTGAAGAAAATTCTCGAAAAGTAAACCGCAAAGAAAGAATTGATTTCACTGTTCTTGAGTTAAAAATAATTCTGTTGTAGCGGCGTGAACTATAACTAATACTAATTGTTAAAAGTTATGTAATAGTACCTAGGACTGATAAAATATAATCATCCAGTTATAGATGAAGAGTGTTTCTGTTGAAACTTGTGCTCTCTTATATTTGTAATGGAAACTGTAGTGTGAGCGTCTGGCTGAATCGGGTTTTGCTCCCCGCACTACAGGAGTTTTTATTGCGGATTGCTAGAGTTAGTCTAGATATTAAAAATATATCAGCGAGACAAAGGTTAAGGACAGCTAGTGATGGTAATGACTGTGAATCGAGACAACTGCGGGCTAAGTACGGAAATAGTTACAGGTCGGATTTTGCGGTGGGGGCAGTTGAAAGCAAACAAGCTAACCGCCAGTTCGATCGGGGGAATTGTTGCTGGCTTTCTGAGTTTTGCCCTGCCGGTGCAAGCTTTGCAGGTAGTTGTGACGCCGCAAAATCCCCAACTGGGAGATACGCTGTCAGTAATGATTCAGGTTGATGGTAACGGCGGGGAAACTCCAACAGTTTCTCTACAGCAAAAAAACTACCCCGCATTTCCGATCGGCAACGGCCGCTTTCGGGCCCTGCTGCCGACGACGCCGGTAGAGAAACCCGGTGATCGCCTTCTTCAAGTCGCAGGTGACGGACAAGTGCAGAAGTTGACCGTGCAAGTGCGCGATCGAGATTTTCCTACTCAATCCATCTGGCTTCCGCCTGGGAAAGACGAGGAAGGTACAGATGCTGAATTCGATCGCGTAGACGCATTTAAAGCACTGGTGACACCCGAAAAATTTTGGGACGGCAAATTGTTGCGCCCCAACTCCGGCGAAATTACCACTATTTACGGGGTGCGACGCTATTATAATGGGGTATTTGCTCAAGACTACTACCACCGCGGCGTTGATTACGCAGGTGCTTACGGTTCCCCTGTAGTCGCACCAGCGGCAGGTCGGGTGTCTCTAGTGGGACGCGAATCCCAAGGGTTCAAAATCCACGGGAATGTCGTTGGTCTCGACCACGGCCAGGGGGTAGCAAGTATTTTGATGCACCTCAGCCGGATTGATGTCAAGGAAGGCGATGTCGTGAAAGCAGGTCAAGTAATTGGTGCTCTGGGGTCAACAGGGGCTTCCACAGGTCCTCACCTGCACTGGGGACTTTACGTGCATGGGCAGTCCGTCGATCCTGTACCTTGGCGGCTTCAGGGAGTTGAGTAGGAGTTTTTACAGGTTTTGACGGATTTATCAGTCAATTATGGGGTAAGTTTGTGGCTGGGGTGTGCAGATAACTTTATGGGTTATCTGTATTGAGTTAGGATTTGTATAAAATTTCTCAACTCAACCCTCAAAACTCGAATCTCAAGACGCTAACAATCGCGTCTTCACAAAACTTTATTGATGATGCCGTTGAGTGGGAAGCATATATGAGTATTGAAAAAATTGTTGAACAGGCTTTGCAGGATGGCTATTTAACGCCGTCTATGGAAGCTGAGGTGGGACGGATCTGCAATACGGCTTCGGAATTGTCGATCGAAGAGTACATGGCTCTCGATCGTCTGATGGGTTCTTTGTTGACTGGCGAAGTTGTGGTTCTGCCACGCAAACAGTTCATCAACGTGATGGAAGAGTTGGTACTCAGCGATGCGATCGCTAGGGTAGCCGAAATTGAAGCGACGAGCGACCTGAGTCTGGATGTGGGAGATATTGCAGCTTATGCTTTAAATAGGCTGCCACCTCTGTACGCTACGACGGAAGAGGGAGCTCACTTTCAAAGGGCTAGGGCTAAAGAGCAACTTCACGATTTGATTTCCAAAGAAGTCAACGCAGCGATCGCCCGCAACTTGGACAGGCCCGACACCCCAAACCCTACAGCTTTGGGCAAGTCTTCGGGAAACGAAGTTCTTTCACAGCTAAGCACTTGGCTGCAAGCTAACGCTACTAATTTTGAGCCGCAGCCTTAGTACCACCCCAACAGCTCTTTTTTGATTAAGTCGATCCCGCTCAATTCCGAAAGCGGGATTTTTAGTTTCTGAGCCCGAAAGATTCATCTGATATCAATTCCGGTTGCACCGTCCGTGATTGTTGACTGTTGACTGTTGACTGTTGACTGTTGACTGTTGACTGTTGACTGTTGACTGTTGACTGTTGACTGTTGACGGGCGGCTGGAAAAAATGAATGGTTGAGTATTAACTGTTGACTCGATTTTATTATTTTGATGCAACCGGAAACGATATGAAGGCAGAAGCCAGAAGGCAGAAGCCAGAATTCAAGAACAAAAAATTAAAATTTAAGAGTTTTCTTTATTTGTTACTTCAAATAAAAAATTCTCCCTTCCTTCTTCCTTCTTCCTTCTTCCTTCTTCCTTCTTCCTTCTTCCTTCAAACAATTAATTGTTACTGTCAGAAGACTCAGCCGAAGGGCCAGCGGTAACTTTTGTCTCTCGTTTTTCGCGTTTTTTCCGTTCCGCTTGGATGACATCTTGAAGCACTATTCGTGCTTGAGCCATTTTTTCCAAATTGCTGCGGTACAAATCTAAATCTTTGCTAACTTTGTCTTCTGGGAGGTGCAAGGCCGCACTGACTTTGGAGATCGCGTTGTTTCGCGTTTCTTGGTCTTTTACCAAGTTAGGGTCAGCTTTTTCTAATAGCGAGAACAAACCGATCGCGAACAAGCGACTGTACTTAAATTGAGGGTTGCTGGCGATCGCCCCTAAAGACGCTTGCAAATCCGCTGTATCTTCAAAGCTAGTCGAGCGATCAAGCCACGAGAGCAACTCTTGCCCGGAAAGTCTATCCGCCAAGCTTTCCAATCGCTGAGCGTCTTGCTTGTAGCGCTCTGGATCGTCTTCTAGGGACTTGCACAAAGCGTTAAAAATCGAAACTCTGTCTGCTTCTGGCGCGTACCCAAGCATGAATCGATCGAAAGCTGTCACCACACCCAAAGCATAAATCGGGTCGTATTGAAAATCGGCATTTGCCGAAAGCAAGTGCATTTCTACCATCAACTCTTCCACCACTCGACGGTAAATTGAGTTGATCGGTCGAGTGTGAATCGTATAGAAACTTCGCTTAGTATCTGAAACAGTACGGTTATTGTTCACCTGAGTCTTATAGATAAATAATTTTGCCGTAGCGGGCGTGCCAGCGCGGCGTGAGTAAAGTCGGGGAGTCAATTCTGCGATCGGTCTGACAAAAAGTGCCAGTTTTTTAAGCGTTGCCGCCGGATTGCGAGACAAAATTTTATCAAAAAAATTTTACGCGCGATCGGCAGCAACCATTAATATGTCGCAATAGGAGGGGCAAAACCCCAGTATCTTTACAATCATAGCTCTTCTGGGATCGCTCATCAGAAAAATGGGTAGAAACCCCGTCCTTATAGGACGGCTTCACAAAAAGACACAAAACCAAAGCGACTAACTCACAAAAGACGTGCTAGAGCGTGAAGATGGAAAAAGCCTACCGCTACCGATTCTACCCGACCGTCGAGCAAGAAAATCTCTTGCGACGGACAATGGGTTGTACCCGGTTAGTGTATAACAAGGCTTTGGCGGCCCGCACGGAAGCTTGGTACGAGCGTCAAGAGAGGGTTGGCTACAGAGAAACTTCCTCGATGCTGACGAGTTGGAAAAAAGAAGAGGAACTCGACTTCCTCAACGAAGTTAGTTGCGTACCTCTTCAACAGGGACTCAGACACCTTCAAAGAGCTTTTACCAATTTCTTTGGGGGACGAGCCAAGTACCCTAATTTCAAAAAAAAACACAACGGTGGTAGCGCTGAGTTCACCAAGTCAGCTTTCCGTTGGAAAAACGGGCAAGTGTTTCTGGCAAAGTGCAATGACCCGCTACCTATTCGGTGGAGCAAACAAATTCCAGCAAGCTGTGTTCTTTCTACTATTACGGTAAAACTAACAACGGCTGGACGTTGGTATGTCTCTATACTTGTAGACGACTACACGCTCAAACCACTTCCCAAAACAAACAAAACAATCGGCTTGGACGTGGGAATTAGTAGCCTGATTGCTACTAGCGACGGCAATAAGATTGCCAACCCCAAGCATTTCAAGCAGCTTCGTAAGAAGTTAAAAAGGAAGCAAAAAGCTCTAGCCAAAAAGCAAAAAGGAAGTCGTAACCGTGAAAAAGCGCGGGTGCAACTGGCTAGAGTCCACGCACAAATAGTCGATGTCCGCAAAGATTTCTTGCACAAGCTAACAACTCAAATCATTCGTGAAAATCAAACGATTGTCGTTGAGGACTTGGCTATCAAGAATATGGTGAAAAACCATAAATTAGCTCTTGCTATTAGTGACGCTAGTTGGGGCGAGTTAATTCGCCAGCTAAGTTACAAGTGCCAGTGGTATGGGCGAGAGTTTGTAAAAATAGACCGCTGGTTTCCGAGCTCTAAACGCTGTGGAAACTGCTGTCACATTGTTGAAAAATTGCCGTTGAATATTCGAGAATGGGAATGCCCTAAGTGTGGCGCAAACCACGATCGTGACATTAACGCAGGAAAAAACATTTTGGCGGCTGGGCTAGCCGTGTCAGTCTGTGGAGCGACCGTAAGACCCGAACAGAGCAAATCTGTTAGGGCGGGTGCTATGAAGCAGAAACCTAATCGGTGACGATTGGGAATCCCTGTACCTTTAGGTCAGGGTGGATGTCAAAAATCTAATCTTCTGACTTGCCCCGATCGGCTAGCCATCTATCACAATTAAGTTTTTTTGTCAAGCCCTAATCCTGAAAAATCCAACAAACATGACAATTTCTCCTGAATTAAGAGCGTTAGCCCAGTACATGGCGGGCGAATTTGACAACCGGGAACAAGCGCTAGCAGACCCGGCTTGGTACGTACACCTTCGTTTGTGGCAAAGACCACTGCCCGTTCCTCTATTTTCCGAACCCAGTATTGCCCTGTTTGCCGAACAAGCCAACATTCTGGAATTAGATAAGCCATACCGCCCTCGCATCGTGCAACTGAGGCACTCACAGATAGCGCCAGGACTGATTGAAGCTCAGTATTATATGTTCAAGGATATCGCAGCCGTCAAAGGAGCCGGTTGCAACCCCGAGTTGCTTGGAAAGCTAACGAACGAGCAAATCCAACTCCTTCCCGGCTGCACCCTCTCGGTTGCGGTGCAAAATTTAGCCTCCAATGGCTATCGCTTTCGCGCATCTTTGCCGGAGGGCACTCGCTGCGGCTTTGCCTACGGGGGGCAAAATTACCAAGTAGACTTGGGATTTGAAGCCGCAGGCGAGGAATTTCTCAGCTATGACAAAGGAATAAGCCCCACGACAGGCAAGGCTATCTGGGGAGCTTTAATGGGCCCTTTTAGATTTGTCAAGCGTCAGGATTTTGCTGCTGAGATATTGGGCTGAACCAAGAACCAACAAGAAAGAAGCAAGAAAGATTTAGCTATCTAGGATAGAAGGCAAGACTTTAGCTTGACGTATTCTTCTACTTCAGTGTTTTGGTGAACGTCTCAACCTTTCAAGAAAAGAATAAGGCATAAGGAAGCAGGCAAAAATTTACCTGCTTCCTGTTCTTCTGCTGGGTTTCTGCGCGCTTTTGAGTCTCAAGCTTAAATTACCCGCGACACTGCAACCGATGCCAGCAGGAGTGCTCAACTTGCGCGCGGCACCCCCTCTAGAGCTTCTTCTTCCGTTTCAAAAATTTCAAACACAGAATCCATCATGGTGACTTCAAACACCAGTTTGGCTTCTGGATGAACATTGCAAATGCGGAAACTTCCCTTAACTTTATCCGCATCCCGCATACCTGCTACAAGTGAGGTCAGGCCAGAACTATCGATAAAGTTAACCTGACCAAGATTCACTACGACATGGCGGCTGAGTTTGGAAATACACTCTTGCAACTTGAGGCGGAATTGCCAAGCTGTAGTGATGTCCAACCGTCCCGTCGGTGCTAAGACGATAACTGTTGTACCGTCTTGAAGCGTGTGGGTTTTTTGATCAATATGAATCACTGACCCTTCCCTCAAATTTATTATCTATCGCGGTGGTTACTGTCCCAGTAGTTTAACTCAGGTCGGTGACTGCTGAGGCATCCAATTCGCCCAATCTTGCGGTTTTAGGAACTTGGAGTAGAGTTCGGCTTCTGGAGAGTTGGGTTCTGGCTCGTAGCAGTATTCCCAGCGTACCAAAGGTGGCAGGGACATAAGAATCGATTCGGTGCGTCCGTTGGTTTGTAAGCCAAAGGTCGTGCCTCGATCGTACACTAAGTTAAATTCAACGTAACGGCCGCGGCGGTAAAGTTGGAAATTACGCTCGCGCTCGCCGTATTCTTTCGATCGGTGCTTTTCAATAATGGGGGTGTAAGCCGGCAAAAATGCCCGGCCGCAGTCCTGTACAAAAGCGAACAGCGACTCCCAAGTCCTCGGTTCCGGCACCCCGATGTTGTTGCTGCACTCAGCGGCCTTCCCTTTGACATGATGGTCGCGGTAAAGCGCGCCTTGAGCGCTTTGGTAGTCAAAAAACAGGCCACCCACGCCACGGGTTTCTTGGCGGTGGGGGAGGTAGAAATATTCGTCGCACCAGAGTTTAAATGTCGGATAATAGCCGGGATGGTGGCGATCGCAAGCTGCTTTCAGAGTTTTGTGAAAATGAGCTGCATCCTCAGCCAACGGGTAATAAGGAGTCAAATCCACACCGCCACCAAACCACCAAATCGGCCCAGCCTCAAAATAGCGATAATTCAGGTGAACCGTAGGCAAGTAGGGATTGCGGGGGTGCAGCACCATCGAAGTACCCGTTGCATAGAAATCGTGACCTGCAGCTTCTGGGTGCTTTGCCAGAATCAAAGCCGGCAAACTTTCGCCCCACACTTGGGAAAAATTGACTCCCCCTTGTTCAAACACATCGCCTTCGCGCATGACGCGAGAACGTCCGCCACCGCCTTCGGAGCGTTCCCAAGAGTCCTCCTTAAATTTGCCCAGGCCATCGAGCTGTTCGAGGGATTGACAAATTTCGTCTTGTAGGCTTTTCATAAATTGGCTGACTCTAGCTCTAGAGTCAGCGGGCGGCAAAAACGGGGAAGTGGCGGTTTTAAGTGTTGTAGAAACTGTCATCCGATTTAAGATTTAAGATTTTAGATTTTAGATTGAAGAATTGCGACCACGGCTCAATTCGCCTATTGTGACCAAATTGCTTTCGGTCGTAGAAATTCTTGCCGATCGCATTTGAGTTTGAGATTGACCGTGAGTCCCAAATCCTGTCGTCATGTAATTATGCCACCGTAGGTCTGCAAATGATCGCTATGAAGTTACATTAAAAAATAGCAATAAAAATATACTTAAACCTGCGATCGAAAATTCGCTAACCCAATTGCAGAGCTATGGTGGAGAACACAATGCCCAATACACTCGATGTTAGTTCAGTCTTAGAAATCCTGCGACCTGTGCAAGACCCCGAACTGCAAAAGAGTTTGGTGGAATTGAACATGATTCGTAACATAAAAATTGACGGCGGTGTCGTCAGTTTTACTTTAGTGCTGACAACGCCTGCTTGCCCGCTGCGAGAATTTATTGTCGAAGATTGCCAAAAAGCGGTCAAACAGTTGCCAGGAGTCGAAAAAGTGGCGGTGGAGGTGACAGCCGAGACGCCGCAGCAGAAGGGAGTGGTCGATCGCCAAGGCATTGAGGGCGTTAAAAATATTATCGCAATTTCCAGCGGCAAAGGCGGCGTCGGCAAAAGCACGGTGGCGGTAAACGTGGCAGTAGCGCTAGCGCAAACCGGCGCTAAGGTGGGTTTGCTGGATGCGGATATCTATGGGCCCAACGACCCCAATATGTTGGGTTTGGGGGACGCGAAAGTGATGGTTAGGGACGGAAAAAGCGGGGAAAGCCTCGAACCCGCCTTCAACTACGGCGTCAAATTAGTGTCGATGGCGTTTTTAATTGACAAAGACCAACCCGTGATTTGGCGCGGCCCGATGTTGAACGGGATCATCCGGCAGTTCCTCTATCAGGTAAATTGGGGCGATTTAGACTATTTGATTGTCGATATGCCTCCGGGTACTGGAGACGCGCAGTTGACAATGGCGCAAGCGGTGCCGATGGCTGGTGTCGTGATCGTGACAACGCCGCAGACTGTCGCTTTATTGGACTCCCGCAAGGGCTTAAAGATGTTCCAGCAGTTGGGAGTGTCGGTGTTGGGAATTGTGGAAAACATGAGCTATTTTGTGCCGCCGGATATGCCCGACAAGCAATACGATATTTTCGGTTCCGGCGGCGGGGAAAAAACTGCTGCTGAGTTGGGAGTGCCGCTGTTAGGCCGCATTCCGCTGGAAATTCCGTTGCGGGAAGGTGGCGATTCGGGGGTGCCGATCGTGGTGGGACAACCGGGTTCTGCTTCAGCTAGGGAGTTGCGGGCGATCGCGGGCCGCATTGCCGGTAAAGTTTCCGTAGCAGCCTTAGCCTAACAAACTCTCGTTCCGAGGCTTTGCCTCGCGTCTTCCTGTACACGAAGATTTGCCTAGTTCTCAGGCTCTGCTTGGGAACTAGAAACGAGAAAAGGTAAACTATAACCAGCAAACTTAACATTCAAAGAATTATGATTTTTCCAGGTTCGGCAGTTCGAGTTAAAGATAAGGGTGAGATTTACTACGCCTTTCAAGGACAAGTCCAGCGAGTTAGCGACGGGAAAGTCGCGGTACTGTTTGAAGGCGGCAATTGGGACAAGCTGATCACGTTCCGCCTGTCGCAGTTGGAACTTGTCGATGCTACGGCTGGTCGCGCGAAATAGTCAGTTGGTTGTTGACAGTTGACAGTTGACAGTTGACAGTTGTCAGTTATTGTTTATTAGTACCACTTACAAATAATAAATAACAACCAACTGCCAACAACCAACTGACTAATATCTATTCCGGCTGCGCCGGAATGATATCAAATCCGCGCTTCAGCGTCGGGCGTAAAGTAGAATCCCGATGCCAACAAATAATTCGCGCAATTTTCATTTTTTTGACTCACAGTCAACAGTCAACAGTCAACAGTTAACAATGATTCCGGTTGCACCGGAATCGATATAATATGCGTTTACCTTTACCCCAATTTGCTACAAAAGAGCGCCATCCCGATCGCATTGCTGAGGTAATCGAGACGGCAACTTCGGAGTTTTTGGCTCAATGTTTGGAACCGGAAGACTTAAGCTTTCCCGTGATGCCACCTTTTGGGAGTTGGGTGAAGGCCGAGGATGAAGAGTCAAAAAATCAAATTTACGGCGTGGTTTATTACGCTACGACTAGCCCGATCGACTCGGTGCACAGAGCTCGCGCTTTGGGTTTGTCGCTGGAAGAGTTGCGGGAAGAACAACCGCAGATTTTTGCGATGCTAAAAACCGAGTTTCGAGTGGCGATTGTCGGGTATGAGGCTGCGCCGGAAAGGTTGAACGGTCACGGCCCATCTAGGGGTAAAATTTATCAGTATTTGCCGCCGCGCCCGCCGCAAATTCACCAGGCGGTTTATCGCTGCGAACCGGATGAGGTGATTGATTTTACGGTGCAGTTGGATTTTTTGAGGACGCTACTGGGAGTGACTAATGCACCGGTGGATGCGCTGACGGCGGCGGCGATTCGGGAGATTTATCAGTTGCGGATGCGCGATCGATCTTGGTTGGTGGAAGCGGGGAGGAGTTTGAGTGTTTTGCTGAAGGATGATTACGATCGGTTGCGGGTAATTTTGAGTCAGATTCATCCGTAGGAAAAAGCTGGAATAAGATAATCTGGACTTAGGCAAAAAGTGGCTTGACACGCTACGGATAGCAGTAAGGTGTGCAAGGCGCACCCTACATAATTAGGTTCTGCGTAAGTCCATATCTGGTTTTTTCGGAGGAAAAATATTTTATGTGGGTAGAGATAACAGCGCTAAATCAAGTTCCCGAAGGGGGTGTGTTGAAGGTAAAAGTTGACGAAAATTCAGTGATTTTGAATCGTCAAGGCATGAATGTCACTTGTTACCGCAATGCTTGCACTCATTTGGAATATCCGATCGACATGGGTAAGGTAAATAACGGTATCATTACCTGTCCTTTTCATAAGTATCAGTACAAGTTAGATACGGGTAAATGTTTGAATGCACCCAGCGATTCCCTGGAATCTTATCCGGTAAAGATTGAGGGCGATCGCGTTTTTGTAGAAATAGATTAGTTATTCGTTATTCGTTAAGTCCGACAGGGGTTTAAACCCCTGTCTCATAGCTAAAGTCGTCTAAAGACGACTTTAGATGAATATTTGATATAGCGCCCGCGATCAAGGGGGTAACTTTTATCCTACCATTTTGGCGCGCCGCTGACGGACTGTAGTTTAGACTAAAAAATGAGCGCAGCTAAAAGTAGCCACCTTTGAATCTCAGGCAAGCTGTTGCTCAAAAAC